>JBCDLA010000077.1:0-11855 GCA_038745945.1 Cyanobacteria bacterium P01_H01_bin.74
CTGGCGGAAAAATCTGCTGTGTGAGATAGGCAAGTTAAAATAAAAGCACAGCCGAAGCCTTGGAGGCTGTGCCACTTTGAAACTTGTTTGAAGCCGTAGCGAGTTCAGATTTTTCTACCAGTGTAAAAAAAACGGCTGGGGTTGTTAGGGGCCAGCCAGGGCCCCTGACGGAGCAAAAAAAGAAAGTGCATTTGAGAAAAATCTTGCCTTGACGCAAAACAGTCTCGAAAGGAAAAATAATCATTCCGCAGAATAAAAGAAAAAAGTCTTATACGCTGACATTTTGCATTGTAATTAACAGATTGACCGTCAGTTTAATGGGATGCGTGGGGTCAAAAACGGTTTGACCATCACCAGTGTTCTCCAGAGAAATTTGCTCGTTTTCTAAGGTGAGATCACTTAAGGCAAGCAATGCTTTTTGGGAATCAATCAATTGCAGAAATTTCTGAATGCTCGCGTAGGAGCCACGAACACTGAGCTGGTATTTAAATGTATTCAGAGAGGGTGGCAGAACAACGGGTTCTTCGGCAGTATTGGCATCATCACTGGTGAGGTTGGCCAAGAGGTTGTTTTTATCGGGATTTTGCTTGGAGGCAAGTTGGGCTTGGGCTGCGGCTTGTTCTTGGGCAATCTCTTGCGGGGTTTTTTCAACACTGCTGAGTTTGATAAAAAGGTTGCCAGCCTGAGAAGACAGGTTAATCACATGATCAAGCATGGCCTTAATCATCTTGGCCTTGGTGGGTTCTGTGTAAGTGACCACATCAAAACCAAGCGGGGTATTGACTTGCTTTTCCAGAACTTTAATTTGCGTTCCCAGAACAGTTTTTTGATTTTCAAGGTTTTGCTTTTCAATCTTTAAAGTTTCAATTTCATTCTTTTTTGCACTGTATTCGTCCCATTGCGGCAGGCCCAATGCAAAAAAAAGCGCAATTCCACCCACAATGAGTGCAATGCCAATTAAATTTTTCTCACTGGATTTTAATGCCATTGCGCTTGCTTACACTCCCAGATCGTCTGTCATAGCTTCTGCCTCGTTGTCAGGACTGAAGGTGACCGCAGTATCCAATTCAGCTTCAGTTTCGGTATTGTTGACAAAGGCATCTCGCACCGTTGCCGTATCCCAGTGCAGCTTGCCACTGACTTCAAAGTTATAGACACGATGTACCCCAAGGCGGTCTTCTTCAATGGTATCCACCAGCACAGTCTCAGTGACAGCAGCTTCATCGAATCGTTTGGCAAAATAAATGATGGATTTGTGGCTCAACGCTTTGCCTGCAAACTTCAGGGCATTGTCTACAGTAATGGTTTGCAGCCACAGATCTTTGGGGGTAAAGCCTGTTAATGTGTTGGTTAACTTTAAAAATGCATTGTTTTTGGCCTTGGTGGAATAAATTTGTTCTTTAAGTGCGGCATCAATTTTCAGCTGCTGACGCAATTCATTTTCTTGAACTTTCAAGGCTGTCAACTCCACATTGAGCTGACTGACATCCGTGGTTAAGCCGGGCAGTTCATTGGCAGTCATCATGGTCATCAGGTAAAGAACAAAGCAGAGCGCACCAGCAGAGGCAAGTGATGTTAGTCCTGCAGGAATTAGCCACTGCGGGGACTCAGAAGCTTTATCTTGCAAGGCTGCCGATGTGGTGGTGTCCTGGGTGGCTTGCTCAGAGCGCTTGTTGAGACCGTTCACTAAATTCAGGGAAAACGGAAAGTTGACGATAGAGCGCATTGCCAAGCCAATGCCAGCTAGAGGAATAGCGGTATGAATATTAACCGCGTTGCCGTAAGGCACTGAGGTTACTGGGCATTGCAGCCGCTCGGTCAGATGCTTTTGAATTTCATTGGATAAATTAATGGTCAGCCAAATGGCCGGCTTTTCTTTTTTTGCGGTTCGCAGCATTTCATCGGCCAGATCGTCAATAACCAGCATATCGGGTGTATTGCTGTTCAACGGGGCGGATGGCATTGAAATTTCTCGCAGTTCAACCAGTGTTTCAGATTGCCAGACCATAAAGCGTGCCATGTTATGATCAGCAAAAACAATGCCCCACAATGTATTTTGATCAAGCTGCTGAATTAAACTGTCCAGCACACCGGTGGCAGCCATCCCCCGAAGTGTTTCAAGAGGCTCAAGGCTGACGGAAACAGGCTTTATCTTTAATGTTTTGAGAATTTGGATAATCTCATTAAACGTGTCTTCTCGGGATGCTGCCAATAAAACAGTCATCTCAGAATTGGACTGTTGATTTAAATCGAGCGCTTTAAAATCGACAACGGCATCTGTGTTTTCAAAGGCTTTAAACCGCTCTGCCTCATTGGGCAATGAAACAGACAATGCATTGTTGTCCATTTTGGGCATATCAACCAGACGCAACAACGTTGCAGGAAGCCCAAGGTGAACTTTGGACACCCTTTTGAGACCTGCTGACTGGATGGCGCTTTTGATGGCGTATTTTAAATTATCGGGTTTTTCCAGTATGTCTAAATCAGCATTAAAGGTGTCTTCTGGCAATTGAACAGCAGAAGACTTGTCAATGGCCGCATTTTTTTTAGAAAATTGAGAAACAACAACCCCGTCGCGGGTGATTAACAGCCCGATGGTGGTTTGAAAATCTTTGTCATTCGATGGTAAAATTGACGATAATATTGCCATTGATATAGAAACCCAATGCCCAGTAATTCTTGAACCCAAAAGAATTTATTTTTTTTACTATAGCATACCCATTGAGTCGACTGCCCGTTGTGAAGAATCAATCCATTATCGGGTTGATAAAACGGGTAAAAACTAACCATTAACCCCCTGTTGGCTGGACAAAATTACTGCAAGATGATCACTTATATTAAAGGCACTCTGATCTCAAAACTGCCAGAATCAATTCGTGGGGCCTGCTTTGTTATTGAAGTAAACGGCCTGGCTTACGAAGTGTTGACCCATTCAACAGTGGTGAATGCAACGGCTCAGGCAGAAGGAGATACGATTCAGCTACATACAGCACTGATTGTCAGAGAAAATGCGTTGTCTGTGGTGGGGTTTTTAAACCGAGAGGAACGGGATCTGTTTAACTTGCTCCAGAATGCATCAGGGGTAGGCGTTAAAGTGGCGCTTGCGTTGTTGGAGGCCTTGAGTGTTGGACAACTCATTGAAGCTATTATAGAGAACGATTACAAAACGCTGACTGTGGCCAAAGGGGTTGGCCCAAAGCTGGCCCAGAAAATTGCAATAGAGCTTAAAGACAAAATTACAGGCTGGCGTTCCAATATTGCCGCCCAACCGGGTTTAACAAAAACCACCAGCGCAGCCCACCAGAACCAGACTGCGTTTTTTGAGGCTGAATCGGTACTGCTGGCTTTGGGATACGAATTACCTGAAATCGCAAAAAGTTTTAAGCAGCAAGTTGACAACACTTCGGCTGAAGAACTGGGGAAGTTATCTTCAGAAACGATTTTGAAGAATACACTGCGTGATTTGGCAACAACAGTATAAACCAGAACAACAGTTTAAAAAATTAGCAAGGCATTTCCGTAACAAAACAAAGAATCAGTGTTAAAATAAAGCTGTAAGTAGTTTGTTCAGGTCATATGATAGTGTAAAGTTAGCTTTGCTAAAAATAAAACCAAAAACTATTTAGCAAATCAATCTAACCTACTTTTATTAAAAACAGTTGTTAATTTATACTTATATATGTAAAATTTAAAACAATAGCCATTGACAGCTGTCCTACACCCAATCCTGCCCAAGAAAAATTGTCTAAATTTTTTAATAATTAACTTTTCAACCCCAAATGAGTTAAGCCATAAGGCCGTCATTGCGAATAAATACTGTGAGTCCCTGAAAACAACTGGACGGCATGCAGAAAGCAAATACGTCAAAAACGGACCTTACCCAGAGAACTGAGCCAACCCCTATTCATCAAACGATAAAGAGCGCCAAGGAGGACAGCCCATGGAAGTTGTATGCGAAGGTCTTGAGACCAAAATTATTGTTGATCAGGATCTTATTGCAACGCACAGCACCCAAATTCACGGAGAAATTGTTAATGCCTTAAAAGAGGTTGACGATGGCACCGTTGTCTTGGATATCAGCAAAACAGAAATGATGGATTCAATCGGTATTAAAGTGGTGATTGGCCTGATGAAAAGCTGTCAGTCCAAAGGGCTTGGCCTTCGCTTAGATGTCGCTTCTGCAAACATTCTGCGGTTATTCAAAATATGCAAATTGGATGATTTGCTTGACGTTCGGGAGGTTGTGGCCCATGGCTAGTTTTAATGATGATGCACTGCTCATAGAGTTTGTGACCGAGAGCAAAGAGCATCTTGCCTCCATTGAGCCAGATCTCTTGGCCCTTGAGAAAAACGGCAGGAGCGCCGGCAATGACATTATTAACAGTGTTTTTCGTGCCATCCACAGTATTAAAGGTGCAGCTGGCTTTTTTGGTCTAGAGGCGCTTAAAAGCTTGAGCCATGTGATGGAAAGCGTTTTGATGATGGTTCGCGATGGGACACTTGAGCCGACATCAGAGGTGATGGATCCACTGTTGGTGGGTGTGGACAAATTAAATTTAATGCTGGATGACATTGGGGCAAGCGAATCAGTGCCCTATAAAGACGAAGTGGTTCATTTAGAGGCCTTAATGGGAAACGGGGGTGAAGCCATTCCGGTTTCAAAAAACCCGCAAGATAAAGGGACCAGTCAGTTCCAAACCAGTCAGAATACATTTCAGGTGACCCGGGCTGCTCTAGAATCTGCGAGTAAAGGGGGGCATCGGCTTTATATTGTGTCTCTGGTGGCTGAGGAAGACTTGGTGCCACAAGGGCGCAGTATTCTGGATATGCACCAGGAATTGCTGTCTGTGGGCATGGTGTTGGATTGTATTTTTTGCATGGATGACTTTGACAGCCTGGAAAATTGCCTGGATACCACTTTATCCATTAAGCTGCTGTGCTCAACTGTGCTGGAGCATGATCTGCTTGCACTGTCCATTAAAGTGGATGAGAGCAAGGTCTTGCCCATGACTGTGGATCAGGTGATGGCGCAGGCCAGTTCATACAGTCAGACAAAAGTTATTGTTTCCGCTGCTGAAGCCGATGAGCCCGATACTGAGACTCAAGAGACAACGCCTTCAAACACAATATCTTCAGATGCACCAATGCCGGTGGATGCCCCTGCAGAAAAAACAAAGCCGGCGCAAGCAACTGCCGTCAAAGAGAGCCAAGCAAAGCCAGGCGCCAGTAGCGCGCCAGCCCATGATTCTTCAGCTGCCACTGAAAGCATTCGGGTGCGTGTTGATCTCTTAAACCGGCTCATGGATCTTGCAGGTGAAATGGTGCTTTCCAGAAATCAGTTGATACGAACGGTTGATCAGCTGGATGGTAATTTCACGGGGCTGGACAGCATTACACAAAACATTGACCTGGTCACATCCGATTTGCAAGAGCACATCATGCAAACAAGAATGCAGCCAGTCGGCAGTATCTTTGGGAAATTTCCCCGAATTATTCGAGATATGTCCAAGCAACTCAGCAAAGAAATTGTTTTGCAGACCAGTGGTGAAGATGTTGAACTGGATAAAACCATTCTAGAAAGCTTGTCTGATCCGTTGACGCACTTGATTCGAAACTGCTGCGATCATGCCATTGAAATGCCGGATGAGCGAATTGATCATGGCAAGCCTGCAACAGGTACCATTACCCTGAAAGCCTTTCATGAAGGCGGACAGATTAACATTACCATCAGCGACAATGGGCGTGGCATTGATCACGAAAAGGTTGCCAAAAAAGTGGTTAGCCAGGGCGTTATGTCGGATGCAGAAGTTAAAAAACTGTCAACTCAAGAAATGGTGAATTTAATTTTTATGCCAGGCCTCTCTACGGCAGAAAAAGTCTCTGATATTTCTGGGCGCGGCGTGGGGATGGATGTTGTTCGGACAAACATTGAAAAAATCGGCGGAACCATCACCATTGACACCACACTGGGCAAAGGAACAACCATCTCACTTCGGCTGCCGCTTACGCTAGCAATTATTCCGTCGCTCATTGTGGGAACCTGTGAAAACCGCTTTGCTGTGCCGCAAGTCAATCTTGTGGAATTGGTCTGTGTGAAGGCAGAAGAAATTGCAACCAAAATTGAAAAAGTGGGAACAGCTGCGGTGCTGCGTTTACGGGGCAAGCTTCTGCCTTTGGTTCGCCTAAGCGATATTTTAGAACTGGAGCGCAACTTTACGCACCCCACATCAGGGGAAGTATTGCCGGACCGGCGAACAGAAATTGCTGACCCACGGATTGACCGCGATGCTGTGCCCCCCGTTTTGCCTGAAAATATTGATAACGCCCGCAATAACTGGGCCAGTGACTATAATATTTTGGTGTTAAAAGTCGGTGACAATAATTTTGGCCTGATTGTCGATCAGCTGTTTGACATGGAAGAAATTGTTGTTAAGCCACTGTCCAATTTTATTAATACCTGTAAAACCTTTGCGGGAGCCACCATTATGGGTGATGGGCAAGTGGCTATGATCTTAGATGCTGGTGGTATTCTGGCGGCTGCAAAATTGTCTTTCTCAGAAATTCAGGCTGAAGAAAACCGGATTAACCTACAGAACAACGATGACACTCAGAAAAAAAGCCAGCAGGCCATTATTTTGTTCAACAATGCGGTTGATGAAGTGTTTGCGTTGCCCCTCTCAACGGTTTTAAGGCTGGAAAAGTTCAGTTCTCAAAAAGTAGAACAATTGGGGAACCGGGAATTTTTAAGTTATCAGAACAAAAGCATTGAAATTTTCAGAATGGAGAATCATTTGCCAGTTCGCCCTTGCGATATTTCTAAAGAAGAATTGTTTCTGATACTGCCAAAGGCTTTTCATGGCCGGGTCGGTATTGTGGCCTCAAAAATTGTCGATACCCTTGAGCTGGAAGGTCCTCTGGATACTGTAACCATATCACAGCCTGGTATTTCCGGTTCTGCGGTTATTAACGATCATTTAACCGTCTTTATTGACCCTGAAGAATTGCTCAGAGATTATGTACCTGTAGAAAATACCCAACCACAAGGACTTGTTGCCAATGCCTACTAAATCATTTATTTCCTTTCAGCTGGATCAGCAGCTTTTTGGTGTTGATATTATGTTAACCCGTGAAATTAACAGACATCTGGAGTTAACCCCCGTGCCGTTGGCCAAAAAATTTGTGCGCGGTCTTGTGAACCTCAGAGGGCAAATTGTCACAGTTCTTGATTTAAAAAACCGGCTTGGTCTGGGGACAGCCACCCTGACCGATGTCTCTCATAACATTATTCTGAAAACCCAGGCTGAACTTGACAATATGCCGACCGATCAGAAGCTGGAAGAAGAAAAAGGCTACCTTCAGGACAAAGCCAGCTTTTTGGTGGATGAAATCGGGGATGTTGTGACCGTTGAAGAAGTGGATATCGAGCCGCCCCCTGCCAATATTGGAGCCATTGATGGCAAGTATCTTTCAGGCATTATCAAGCTTGAAGGCCAACTGCTAAGTATTATTTCTGTTTCACAAGTTTTAAAGCCCGATGAATTTGTGAAGCAATCTGTTGCTTAAAATTAAACGGACTACAACAGCGTGTGGAAAAACGCAAAGCTTAAAGTTTAAAGTACGGCCTTGAAATGCAAAGTACGGCAGTGACTCATAATATTCATTGGTTTACTGGATAGCTATTTTCAAACGAAGCATCGATATTAAAAGATAAAACGTTTGGTTTATTTACATTTTTATAAGGGATTTGCTCCGTGTTAAAAGCCTTAATTGTGGATGATTCAATTACATACCGCGCCATTTTAGGCAGTGTGCTTCAAGCCATCCCAACCGTTTCATCCTCGGCCAGTGCAACCAATGGCAGGACGGCATTAAGCCGCTTAAAGCAGGAAGCTTTTGACATTGTTTTGCTGGACATTGAAATGCCAGACCTGGACGGTCTGGAAACGTTAAAACTGATTAAACAGTCACAACCCAACCTGCCAGTGGTCATGGTCAGTGGTACCAACCGCAAAAGCACAGACATTACCATTCGTGCACTGGAAGCAGGTGCTCTAGATTTTGTACCCAAACCTGATTATGGTAGCACCAACGAAAATACTGAGGCATTAAAGGCCCAGCTCAGCCCTATTTTTTCCAACATTGTTCAAAACAAACAGTCTGGCAATTCGGCAGCTTATATCAGTACCGGTCAAAACAGGTACTCGCAAGCGGCACCGCGTCCTGTAACAGCAGCACCAGCCCGAAAACCCTTGCAGCCAAAGCTTTCTTTTACTGCTGAAGTTATTGTTATTGCTGTTTCTACAGGTGGCCCCAATGCACTCAATGAGTTTATTCCCAAGCTGCCCGCAACTTTGGGGGTTCCGGTTTTATTGGTCCAGCATATGCCACCTGTTTTTACGGCCTCACTGGCTGCCAGCCTGGATAAAAAATCGCCTTTGTCTGTCAAAGAAGCCGAAGACGGGGAATTTTTATTAAACAACACGGTTTATATTGCACCCGGTGGGTATCATATGGCTGTTGGTGAAAGTTCTGGCCGGCAAAAAAGTATTGTTTTAAACAACACCGATCCGCCAGAAAACAGCTGTAAACCTTCTGCTGATTACTTGTTTCGCTCGGTGGCCAAATACTACCAAGGCAATACACTGGCCATTGTGATGACAGGCATGGGGCAAGACGGGACAAAAGGTGTTGAGCAATTGGCCAAGGTCGGCAGCTGTTATTGCATCACCCAATCGGCAGAAACATGTGTTGTTTACGGGATGCCACGCGCTGTTGACAAAGCGGGCTTATCCGATGAGCAAGTGCCACTTTACCAGTTGGCTGACCATATCAGTCAACTGTTTAACAATCATTCAGCAATGAGGACGGGTTGAGATGTTAACGTTAACAGAAAATGAATTTGGGCTGCTTCGCGGGCTGATTGAAAATGAGTGCGGTATTTCTCTGCAAATTGACAAGCAATACCTGATTGAAAACCGCCTGACCAACCTGATGATTCAGAGTGGATGCGATAACTTTGGCGATTTTTATCAGCAGGCCACAAAAAACATTAATGCCGAGTTGCGTGACAAAATTGTGGATGCTATTACAACCAATGAAACCCTGTGGTTTCGTGACCAATCGCCTTACGATACGCTGGCAAAAGTACTCTTTCCGGACTTTGAAAAAAACAGCCGCAGCTGTAAGATCTGGTCAGCCGCCTGCTCAACCGGGCAGGAACCCTATTCAATTGTAATGACGGCCTTTGAAAACACAACTACAAGCTGGGCCAAATCAAAGCTGCAGCTCGTTGGTACAGACATTTCATCCAGTGCATTAAAGCTGGCAGAAAGTGCGCGCTACAATAAAATTGCCATTTCTCGCGGCTTATCAGAGCAATATAAAACCAAATATTTTGATGTGGATGGTGCCATTTATAAGCTCAGTTCCAGGGTAAAAGATCTGGTTAAATTTCAAAAGTTTAACTTACAGAATTCTTTTACTGGGCTGGGCCAGTTTGACATTATTTTTCTGCGAAATGTTGCCATTTATTTTGCCCATGACTTTAAAGTTGAGTTGTTTAAAAAGATTGCAAATGCATTAAATCCGGGTGGTTACCTGTTTATTGGTTCATCAGAGTCGTTAATTGGCTATAGCGATGCCTTTAAAACGGTTCAATACGAGCGGTGCCGCTACTATCAATTGAAGTAATGTCAAGTTTTTCCAGTTTAATATTTGGAGCGTCATTTCATGAAAATTTTATCAGTCGATGATTCTAAAATTATCCGCGTGATCTTTAAAAACATTGTTGAAACCCTAGGCTATGAGCTGCTAGAAGCCGAAAACGGTAAGCAGGCCCTGGAAGTTCTGGAAGCCAATTATGCAGATATTGCTTTAATTATTCTTGACTGGAATATGCCGGTCATGGACGGGTTTACGTGCCTGCAGGAAATTAAAGCCAATGAAAATTTTAAACACATCCCGGTGATGATGGCCACCACTGAAGGAGAGCGAACCAATATTATTAAAGCGGTTCAAGCAGGGGCGCAAAATTATGTGACCAAGCCCTTTAACCAAGAAGATTTAATGATTCGGGTATCCGAGTGCCTCGGAGAAGTTTAGGGCGTTTTAGAGACTTTTATAAATCATCAGGCCATGGGTTATTTTATTTTGAATACAGTGCCCAGATTTTTGTTTTTAAGTCCAAGCTTAAGTTGATCTTCTGATTTTCTGGGGTATGCTCGAGAATTTGAGTGATTAGTTCCATCTGTCGGTCCCTGTAGGTGTTGGATGCGTTTTCATCTGTTTGCTGACTATTTGGGTTGCGTTTAAGAGCAAGATTTAATAAAAACTTAAGATTATCAGTGTTTCTATACAATGCTCTTTCTATTTCAGGCAATTTGGGTTGCGTTTAAGAGCAAGATTTAATAAAAACTTAAGATTATCAGTGTTTCTATACAATGCTCTTTCTATTTCAGGCAATCTATTCAAGTATTTAATAAAATCTTGTGCGGTCGCTTGTTCATCCGCATTGCCCGTTAAACGGCTTTCTATTGCTTTTTCGAACAATACATAAGCAACAGATTTATCTGCAAAATAAGGCCTGCAAAGACAAAGTTGTTCAAGTAAGGGTATTCCTGGATAAGAGTTTTCCTTTTCCAGAACTTTCAGTATCTTTTTTGCCAATGGCAATGGGTTCTCTGTTAAGTAAGAGGAGGATTTTTTTCCTGTTGGTCCTGTTGAATATTTAGAAAATGCCTGTCTAATTATCTCAGGAGGCATGAGTTCTAGGGTTAATTCTTTAAGCTGAATGTGATTGTTGCCTTTCGATGAAAAAATTGTGTGTACCATTTCAGCAGATGGTTCGATTTTACCGTCTGTAAAGGCAATAATGTTTTTTAATGCTTCAATTTTTTCATTTTTAATTTCTACTAAATCAGGAACATCTTTATAAAAAAGATCTTGCTCAAGGTTGGTAATTTCTTCCTGGATAAGTTTTTTCAACAACCGCTTTTTATAGATTTCTGTTTGTTTATAATTAGCAGATACTGTGCTTAAATTTTTTGAAACAACAGAAAATATAGGAATATCTTCTTTAGGACACAAAAAATGCGCAATCGTAGGATGTATATCTGCAAGTCTTGAGAACGCATCGTTATTTATTGCAGTTGGATCTGGTCCGGGATTTTTTATTTGAATATTTTTCTCAGGTGCTTTTTTTGATGGTACACACACAGAAAGCCAACACGAACTTTTTAGAAGATAAGAAAATGGAACCATGGTTAATCCATTTTATGTTGTGCGGTAGTGATGAACAAAAATTTTTATTTTTAGCGATATAGTATCAAAGACACCTGTGAATGAGCAACAATGTTACTTTTTTAAAAAAAAATTACAATTATTTTAACTCACAAGCTTCACTTTAGCTGTCTCAAATAGCAGGAGGGGTCCCTCCGCTTAACAGACCCCCGAAAAAATATTTCCTTTCGAGGTTTTTTGCGGGAAGGCAAGAATTTTCTCAAACACCTTTTCTTTTTTGCTTCGTTAGGGGCCCTGGCTGGCCCCTAACAACCCCAGCCGTTTTTTACACTGGCGTGAAAAATCTGAACTCGCTACGGCTTCAGACATTTTTTTAAGTAGCACAGCCTCCAAGGCTTCGGCTGTGCGTTTGTTTTAACTTGCCACCCTCAAACAGCAGATTTTTTCGCCAGTGCAAAGTCCCCGTAGCAAGTTTGGGAAATTTTGTCGGGTTTGCGAGGTCAGCCGGTTCTGGAGTGTATACACCGAAATCAGAAAGCCTAATGACTTAACAGTTCAGATCTTGCAGGGTCGCGGAAGTTGCTGGTTCTGAGGGGTAGAATGGCGTAAGCCAGACC
>JBCDLA010000078.1:0-11505 GCA_038745945.1 Cyanobacteria bacterium P01_H01_bin.74
CATGGTAAAAAACATGTTGGAAAACCTGGACCTTTAACAAATTTAAGAAAAGCCGCTAAAGCGCCAAAGTTAGACTATCACGCTTAGTAGATTTTTAACTCAAATTACTTAATTCTTAAATTTTTAAAATCATATTTACCCCACTCAAAAAATTAAACTAAAGATTTATTTGTGTTTTAACAAAAGCACTCATTTATTTTTACTTTTTTAACCCAGTGGGGTTTTAATTTGAAAACACCTTAAACACCGTTTAAATCACGATGACCCGTCAAAATACAAGCACCCGTGAAATTACAACATTCGAAATTACAACATTCAGTGTGACGGTTCCCTACCCAAACAGCACGTCAAAAGTGTCACAAGAACAAAATTCAACACTTCTGGAACGCATTGAACTGGGTATTTTAGGGGCACTCAACCTTCCAAAGGCCCATTTAATTCGCTGGGCCATTGTCAATACATCTGAAAAAGACTTCACCGCCGAAGGGGCTGTCTTTTTTGAAAACACAGCCTAGTTTATAACTGTTCCTTCATTTGCTTAAGTGAGGGTATTGAGCTGACTCTCTAACGCCAGCAATTGTTTGTCCAGTTCTGATAAACGGCTTCGGTTTTTTTCAACCACTGCTGCTGGTGCACGTTCAACAAAACCCACATTATTCAACCGGGCATTTAAATCCGTATGCTCTTTTTTCAAGTCATCCCGTTTTTTCTTGAGCCGGCTTCGTTCTTTTTCAACATCAATCACCCCGTCAAGCGGGACAACAACTTTGCATTGCCCAACCACTTGAATGACGCTGTTTTTAGGGACATCTGTCTCACTGGGTTGAATATGCAATGCATCCAATTTCACAAAGTAGGCCACAATATCTTCCCCAGCCGTTAACGCTTGCCGCTCTTCGTCACTGTCAGTAAATACCATGGCATTGATTGGCATCTGATAAGAGATCCCATACTGCTGGCGGCTGTTTCTGAGTGCCTTGACTACATTTAAAACGATCGCCATTTGCTGAGTCAGTGTAGTATCAATCCACTGCGTATCAGCTTGCGGAAAGGCAGACACTGAAATTGAAACCGCTTTTTCCTGGGGTCCAGCGGGTATTTTCTGGTAAACGGCCTCTGTGACAAAGGGCATCACCGGGTGCAACAGTTGATGAATGCCTGTTAAGACATCACGTAAAATACGCTGGGTATTTTGTTGAAGCGCAGGTATTTGCAGTTGCTTTTTGGCGAATTCAACGTACCAATCGCAGAAATTATTCCAGGTAAAGTCCAACAGCAAATCAGCATATTCACCAAATTTAAATTGAGCGAGCAACTCATTGGCCTGTTGAATGGTCTGGTGGTAACTGCTCAAAATCCACCGATCCATCAATGACAAGCTCTCCCTGTCGACATTAATGGGCAATGCATCAACCTGAGGCAAGGCGGATGGATTGTCTTCGGTGGGAGCAATATTCATCAAGACAAAACGCGATGCATTCCAGAGCTTGGTTGTAAACAGCCGGCCCTGTTCAACTTTGTCTTTTGAGAGTTTGATGTCTTGGCCGCCATAGGTAATCAGACTGGTTAAACTAAACCGAAACCCATCACACCCCACATCCTCAATTAATTCAACCGGGTCAATGGTATTGCCCTTGGATTTGCTCATTTTCTGGCCTTTTTCATCCCGAATCAGCCCATGTATATAAACGGTTTCAAACGGCGACTGACCGGTTAAAGCATGGGCAAACATTGTCATGCGGGCCACCCAGAAAAAAATAATGTCAAACCCCGTAACCAAAACCGATGTGGGATAAAAGCGCTGGTAATCGGGGGCTGTTGTGTCTGGCCAGCCCATGGTTGAAAACGGCCACAGGCCAGAAGAAAACCAGGTGTCCAAGACATCCGGATCTTGATAAATTTCATTGGAACGGCAATGCGTGCAGGTTTCAGGCTCCTCGAGACTTACGGTTATTCCTTGGCAATCTTTGCAATGCCATGCCGGGATTTGGTGCCCCCACCACAATTGGCGGGAAATACACCAGTCTTCAATTTTGCTGAGCCATCGCACGTAATCTTTGGTCCAGCGCTCAGGAATAAAGCGGATTTCGCCAGCTTCCAGAGAAGCAAGGCACTGTTTGGCCAACGGCTTGGTTTTCACAAACCACTGCTTTGACAGCAAGGGTTCAATCACAGTCTGGCAGCGTTGGCATTGCCCAACCCGGTGATGATGCGGTGTTTTGCTGATTAACTGCTTGTTCTCCTTTAAGCAGGCTTCAATTTGCTTTCTGGCCTCAAACCGTTCCAAGCCTTGCAGTGCCTGGGGGATTTGCTCTGCTTTCTTCAAGCAGCCCGTTTCATCAATCACCCAGATGGGGTCAAGCCTGTGGGTTTGCGCAAGTTTAAAATCGTTGGGGTCGTGGGCGGGTGTAATTTTTAACACCCCAGTACCAAAGCTGCTGTCAACATAAGGGTCTGTAATAACCGGGATGGGCCGGTTGCTGAGCGGCACACAAACTTTTTGGCCAATATAAGCTTTGTATCGACTATCATCAGGATGTACCGCAATGGCAACATCACCCAGCAAGGTTTCTGGTCGGGTTGTGGCAACAACCAGGGGTGATAATGGGTCTGTTTTAGCTCCTGCAACAGTCTCAGGGTTATAACTAAACTCAGGGCTGGTATTTTGCCCAGAAGTTTCGTTAAATACAGGATAGGCAATTTCCCACAGAAAACTGTCTTGATCCTGGTATTCGGTTTCAATGTCAGAAATGGCTGACGTACAACGCGGGCACCAGTTCACAATGTAGGTATCCTGATGAATAAGCCCTTGATTGTACAGGGTCACAAAGGCATGCCGAACCGCCTTTGACAGGCCTTCATCCAGGGTGAACCGTTGCCGCTGCCAGTCCGGAGAAATACCCAACCGTTTAAACTGGGTGGCAATATCAGCTTGTCTGGCACGTGACCATTGCCAGGTTTCTTCAACAAATTTCTCACGGCCCAGATCTGATTTGGTTAAATTACGGGTTTTTAATTGTTTTTCAACCACATTTTGTGTGGCAATCCCGGCATGATCCATGCCCGGCATCCACAAGGTGACATCGCCGCGCATGCGGTGCCAGCGCGTTAAAATGTCTTGGATGGTATTGTCCAGGGCATGCCCCATGTGCAAAACGCCAGTCACATTGGGCGGCGGGATCACCATGCTGAATGTTTCAGGACTTTCAGAATTATTATTGGTTTCTGTGTGCGGTTGTTTTGGGGCAAAGAGCTGTGCTTTTTCCCAGAAAGCGTACAGTTCGGCTTCAATGGCCTTTGCATTCAATTTTTTTTCAAGCGGGGGAGGATTATTTTCTTGTGTTTGGGGTGACTGATTTGAAAGAGACATAAAAATTTCTTACATTCATCTAAATATCTCAGTTTACAACACCATCCCAACAGATTCCACAAAGAGTCTTGAATGAAAGCTTAACAGATAAAAACACTTTTTTCCTTCCCGAAAAACAGTCTCGAAAGAAAATCTTTAATAAACAAGCGGTTATTAAGGACCAAACCCACTTCAATGAAATAAGCCCTTAACGGAACAAATTTGCTTGCGATTATGATAAATTTAAGTTTTAGATTTTTAATTTTATGTGCAATCGTTTTACGCTCAATAAGGAGTTGTTTCTATTGGCCATGCACCCAGCAACCCCGACAAAACCTGACACGCAGATCATTCTTCCGGTTTCTCTCGAAATGCTGGCATCTTTGGTGCCTAACGCATCCGTTCTTGGCGATGCCAGTTTAACGGCTTCAGAGATTTGCCATCCGATGATGATGTGTGCTGCAGAAGACGGCATGGTCCTCATTCTTGAACCAGAAATGCTTGCACAAGTCGCCCAGCAGAATAACCGGTGTGGACTCGCTGTTGTTGCAAACGATCTGTTGAATGACAACAACGCCGAGGTAAAAGCACAACTCCAGAAATTGTTTCAAGCCTGTTTAATGGTTGAACGCCCCCGAAGAGCTTTGGCTGTTTTATTGAATATTTTCCAAAAGCCCATCACACAGGCCACAGGCATCCACCCCAGTGCAGTTGTTGAAGTCTCTGCAACGGTTTCACCCACAGCCAGGATTGGGGCTTTTGTTTATGTGGGGCATCAAGTAAAAATTGATGATGAGGCCCTACTAATGCCTCATACTACGGTGTTAGCCCAAGCACGCATTGGCAAAAATACACGCCTGCATCCGGGGGTTCGTATTGGAGAACGGGTCGTGATTGGCAACCATTGTGAGATTCATCACAACGCCAGTATTGGTGCTGATGGCTTTAGTTTTGTGACCGAAGAACCCAATGCGGTTGAATCCGCCAGAACTGCTAGCAATAATGCTGAAAAAAACAATGAAACCAATGGCACGGGCAAAACCAACACCATCCATAAAATCAATTCTATTGGCACCGTTATTATTGAAGACCATGTGGAAATTGGGGCATGTGCAACGGTTGATCGCTCCAATCTGGGGGCGACCCTGATTAAAAAAGGCACAAAAATTGACAATCTGGTCATGATTGGGCACAACAACCACATTGGACAGAATTGTATGATTGTCTCACAAGCGGGTATTGCAGGCAGTTGCACCATTGGTGATGGGGTTGTGATTGCGGGTCAGGCGGGACTTGCAGATCATCTGACGGTGGGAGACGACGCCATTGTTATGGCCAAAGCCGGTGTGATGAAAGACATTGCTCCCAAAGAAGCTGTTGTTGGTATTCCGGCGCTGCCCCGACGAGAAGCCATGCAAAATATGCTATACATAAGTCGCTTAAAAGGCATGGCCCAAGACATGCGAGACTTGAAAAAAAGGCTTGCTGAGCTTGAAGAGCATATTGAGTTTGAAGAAAGTACTACGCTGAAAGGCCAAACTGAGCCGAAAGCTCAATAAAGGCAAACGCATTATGTATCCTGTCCTGTTTCAATGGGGGTCATTTAAAGTCTATAGTTACGGGTTAATGATGGCCCTTGCCTTTTTAAGTGCTCTGGGGATTGTCTACTGGCGGGCTAAAAAAACAGGGCAGAATCCGGACTTATACATTGAAGCCATTGTTTGGTTTATTTTTTCAGGCTTGCTGGGCGCGCGCCTGTTTTATTTTATCTGGTACCCGGCGGTTTTTTTTCAGGACCCAATTGCGGCATTATTGAGTCAAGGCGGACTCGTCTGGTATGGCGGAGTGATTGGTGCTTTACTGGCCAGTCTTGTATTTGCCCGAATGAAAAAAATCAAATGGTCCGTATTTGCAGACACATTTGCACCGGCTGCTGCATTGGGGCTGGCTATTGGACGTATTGGCTGCTTGCTTTCGGGTTGCTGTTTTGGTGGACATACCGGTTTGCCATGGGCAATGACGTACCCCCATTGGCATGAGACTGCCGGACTGCCGGTTCACCCGTCACCGCTGTATGAGTCCCTGACAATGATTGCTGTGTTTTTCACGCTCATTCTGCTTGAAAGGGCCAAGCCTTTTACCGGTTTTCTGATGGCTGTGTTTTTTGTTTGCACGGGGCTGACCCGATTTTTTGTTGAATACACCCGGGGTGATCGCTTAATTTGGTTTCAGGCCCTTGACTTCAGCGCATCTCAACTGATTAGCATCGGTATTGTTTTTTCTGGCCTATTGCTGATGATTTTTTACAGACAGAGCGCAAGCCAATTTAAAAAGAGTTATCGTTAATTTTTAAATAAAGTATTTGCTGTTTCTTACTAAAGTGTCACAGGGTTTTATTCCTTATTAATGGAAAATCTACTCACAAGCGGAGTTTTACACTGTGAAAAGATCTTATAGTTTGAGCTAAGTAAGTTAAACCAATGGCACAGCGGATGCCCTTTTATATTCTATCAGGCCAGCTTTACCACTTTGAAATCTTTATAAAACCGTTGCGAGCTAAAGTTTCCCCACAGTATAAAAAAGCAGCTGAGGATACTGGGAGGCAAGTTAGGATGCCTAAAAAATAAAAAAGTGTTAGAAAAGATCTGACTTTAATGCAAAAAAACTAAAGAAAAAAATTTTTAATAAGATTAACGGATTGAGAAACAATTAAAGAATTATTTTTTCGCGCAACTCATCAAATTTGACTTTATCGCAGCCTTTGTACAGCCCTCCTTGACTCACCGATTGTGCTGTAGGGTGAATCAATGAAATCGCGTTAATATTCAGTTGTAAAAATGGGTAAAGTCTTGGTGAGCTTTTTCCGTGACGGCTGACCAGCTGCACATCAGTGATGGCCAGAAACCGCCGTTCGGTGTCATTCAGCAGTTCTGTAATGCGCCGATCTGATGAGGTTTGTCTGTCCAGGTGGACCGTGCCAACAATTTCATGATCGTTGGTTAAAATAAACATTTCAACGGCAATGGATTGTTTTTTGTAATCGGCTGCAACTGGTGCATTTGGGGCTAATGATTCGTAACTCATGGGGCGGTTGGTTTCTCTCTGGTCAGTGCTTAGGCATCAAATAGAACGGGATTAATTTTTATTTCGGCAAGGTCTTCAAAAAATAAAGTAGACGACAACACCACTGATTTTTTTGCTACGATAGCATTATTTTATAACTTCTTCTTGCAGTATTGACTTCCTTTTTTGTTCTCTAACTCATTGGGAGGCTCTCACCGTGGATGCCGCTTCTCTAAAGTCTGTTGTGGCAACAGAAAATATAAACCCCAGGACAACAGACATTGACTTGCTTTCCGCCGGGGCTATTCTCCATAAAATCAATGCCGATGATCAACTGGTTGCCACGGCTGTTCAACGGGCCATTCCGCAAATAACAGGGGTTGTTGAGAAAGTTGTCAGTATGTTTCACAAAGGCCACCGGTTGTTTTACTTTGGCGCAGGGACCAGTGGGCGTCTGGGGGTTTTGGATGCCTCAGAATGTCCCCCCACATACGGGGTTTCCCCTGAAATGGTCCAGGGCATTATTGCAGGCGGAGATACCGCATTGCGGTCAGCTGTTGAAGGGGCCGAAGATGATCCCACGCTTGCCGTTCATGATTTCACGCAGGCTGGCATTACCAGTTCTGATGCCGTGATTGGGATTTCTGCCAGTGGCCATGCCCCATATGTGGTGACAGCCATGAAAACGGCACAGCGGAAAGGCTGTTTTACAGCCTGTATTTCCGGGGTTGAAACTTCCGAGCTCGTTAAGGCTGTTGATCAAGCCATTGTCATTGACACTGGCCCCGAGGTCATTACGGGATCAACGCGAATGAAAGCCGGAACCGCCCAAAAACTGGTTTTAAATATGATTACCACCTCAGCGATGGTACTGATGGGCAAAACCTATCAAAATCTGATGGTAGACCTTCGGCCAAGCAATAGCAAACTGGTGAAACGGGCCATTCGTATTGTTTCAGGCCTGGGTGAAATTTCTGAGCCTGAGGCAGAAGCCCTGCTGTTGCAAACAGATTTTTCGGTGAAACCTGCCATTTTAATGGCACGCTATTCATTGTCTTTTGAGGCTGCTGCCCAATTGTTGGCTGAAAATCAGAACAAGCTGCGTGCTGCAATACAGGCGTATACGCCAGAAAGAATACCCAAAAAATGAGTTTACTGTTTCAACATGTTTTTAGCGGCCATGCTGCATCAACGCCTGTGCTTATTGAAAATGAAACGCAGTGGACTTTTGCGGATTTTCAACAGCAGGTCTTTGGCTTGTGCCTGGTTTTAAAATCCCTCAATGTTCAGAGAGATAGCCGGGTAATACTGTTGATTCCCAATCAAAAAGAATACCTGGTCGCATTTTTTGCGATGTTGCAAATTGGTGCGGTGCCTGTTCCTGTAAATATTACGCTATCCAGCCTGCATCTCTCCTATATCGTTCAAGATTCTCAGGCAAGCCATTGTCTTGTGGCAGACTCTTTAGTGCCTGTTTTGTCTGAATGCTTATCGCGTCTGACCTGTCTGGTGATTGGGTTAACAGCACCAACTGAAAAGACCGTAGAGCAAAATCAAGAAGAAAAACAAAGAACAGAGCTAAAGGAACAAAAACAAGCCAATTTCCTGGATTATGAAAGCCTAATGACCCAAGCCCTATCCTCAGTAAATTCTGATGACTGCAGGCAATTTTTTGAGACCAGTCTTGCCTCTGACCCTGCGTATCAATACCAGAATGATGCAAACAAAAAAAATCCAAATAAGAAAGCTTCAAAAAGCCCGATTTTAATGTACACTTCAGGCACAACGGCTTTACCCAAGGGGGTCATGCTCTCTGAAAGAAATTTAATTGCCAATCTGGACGGTCTTTCTGGCACATTGCCCGTTTCAGAAGTAGACAAATTGCTGCTTGCCCTGCCCTTGTTTCATGCCTACGGACAAATTATTGCACTCTATGCATTGCAACAAAAAGCCACCCTCATTCTGATTACAGCATTTCTTCCCAAAGCCATTCTGAGCGCACTCACCGTGCATCAGGTTTCAATCTTGCCGCTGGTGCCCACACTATTTTCTGTTTTGATACAAGTACTGTCTCAAAACCCAGCGTTAACCTTTCCCGCGCTGCGGTACTGCATTTCTGGTGGTGCCTCATTACCAAGTACTTTACTGCGGCACGTTGAAACCCGGTTAAACATTACTGTCCTTGAAGGGTATGGCCTAACAGAAACATCGCCGGTTATTGCAGTGAATCGCCTTGAAACTGGCTCGATTGCAGGCAGTGTGGGGCAAGTGCTGCAGAATGTTTCAGTGAAAATTTCACCCATTGAAAACGATCTGTTGCCTTTGGCTGATCAAGTGTCCGGTCATATGGGTGAAATTTGTGTAAAAGCTGACAGTGTGATGGCTGGGTATCTTAATTTGCCTCAGGAGACAGCACTTGCTTTTGATGAATCCGGGTATTTCAGAACGGGTGATTTAGGCCATTTTGATACAAATGGCAATTTGTATATTTCTGCAGGTCGCTTAAAAGATCTTATTATCAAAGCGGGTGAAAATATTTCGCCGCAGCAGATAGAAACGATTTTAATGGAGCATCCGCAAGTTGCAGAAACTGCTGTTGTTGGCATTGAAGACGCTGTTTTGGGAGAAGATATTTTGGCTTGTGTGACTTTTTACTCAGCAAAACCTGCTCGCATATCCTGCTCTGAACAAAAAAAGAAAGTGCAAGAATCTGATCTTCGTGCCTATTGCCAAGCCCATTTGCCAAATTTAATGATTCCCAAACACTTTTGGGTTTTAGATACCCCTCTGCCACGCAATGCCTTAGGAAAAGTTGTAAAAGCCGATCTTAAAGCAAGTTGGCTAAAAACACGTGACCAAGAAATGCTGGTTGCTAAACGCTAGTGCAGGGTAGTCCTGGCTAGTTTAGAGCAATCTTGATAAAAGCATTCCACATAGAATTGATTTTCTTTCCAGATTGTTTTGCGGGAAGGCAAGATTTTTCTCAAATACACTTTTCTTTTTTGTTCCGTTAGGGGAGAGAGGTCGCTCCCTCTCCCCTAACAACCCCTCGCCGCGTAAGCGGGAGGACACCCCCCGCTTAACACCCCCCCGAAAGAGAAATATAAACCGGCTTTTTTACCTGAATTGCGGCTGCGGTTGGCTACGCCAATCCTCACTCGCAAAATCGGTTTTCGGGGTGATTGCTATCGCAATTCTACACCCCGAAACCAGAAAGCCTAATGACCAACGGTTCAAATCTTACGCACTATAAGAAACAGCAACTTCCGCTTTTTCCCAAACTTACTATGAGGGCTTTACACTGGCGGAAAAATCTGCTGTCTGAGGTAAGCAAGTTAAAATAAAAGCATAGCCGAAGCCTTGGAGGCTGTGCCACTTTGAAACCTGTCTGAAGCTGTGGCGAGTTCAGATTTTTCTGAAAGTGTAAAAAAAACGGCTGGGGTTGTCAGGGGCCAGCCAGGGCCCCTGACGGAACAAAGAAAAGAAAAAGTCTTTGAGAAAATTTTGTCTTCCCGCAAAAGAACCGAAAGGAAATCTCCCCTTGAAATTTCTATAAAACCTCTGTTTAAACGACGTGTTATGTTTAACGCACCCACTAGCATAGGGGTATGTCCACTTCATCACCACGCAATCCCGAAAAAAAGTCACAAGATCTGATTTCAGTCTCACAGCGAAGCAAATTAGCATCTTCCAAAGGGCCTTGTGCTAAAAATCGTCCAAAAGTATTGGATTATAACGATATTGATCTGGCAAGCTGGCGAGATTATCCAGACATTGAGACAGACAGCCTGTGGTTGTTTTCAGGACGTTCCAGAAACAATGGCCATCAACTCGATTATCACGGCAATTGCATCCCACAAATCCTCACCCAATTGCTGCAGCGCTATACCAAAGCGGGCGATACGGTGTTAGACATGTTTTTAGGCTCTGGTACGTCTGCCATTGAAGCATTAAATATGAACCGAAAAGCCATTGGGATTGAGCTCAACCCAGAAATGGTGAAAGCTGTTGAAAGTAAAATAAAAAAACAGTTTTCAAAAAAACAAGCCAGCCAAGCACAACTTATTGTGGGCAATAGTGCTGATGATCAAACAATCCGACGTCCAATCGAAGGGGCCTTAAGGAAAAACAATCATCAGCACGCCCAGTTTTTATTTCTTCATCCGCCTTATGATGACATTATTTCTTTCTCAGACTCTGACAAAGACTTGTCCAATGCGGGTAATACCGATGCATTCTTGTCAGCATTCAAGCAGGTCTGTCAAACTGGCTATGATTTGCTGGCACCTGGTCGGTTTGCGACCTTGGTGATTGGGGATAAATACCATGCGGGCCAGCTGATTCCGTTGGGTTTTTATTGCATGCAGCAACTCAATGCTGTTGGTTTTGTGAATAAAAGCATTATTGTTAAAAACATAACTGGCAATGAAAAAGGCAAGGGCAAAACAGGCAACTTGTGGCGGTACCGGGCGCTTCGCGGTGGGTTTTATATTTTTAAGCATGAATATATTTTTGTCTTTCAAAAGCCTGCGTAAATTAAATTTATTTTGATAAAAGCGTTTTTCCTTTTTCTGGATGAAGGCAAGATTTTCTCAAGTTCAATTTCTTTCTTTTTCTTTGTCAGGGTAACCCAAAGAGCATCCATATCCCTAAGCCCTAACGGGCAAGGGCTACGGACCGTTCACGCTACGGTTGCAGCAATCCTCACCCGTAAAGTCGGCTTCTGGGGTGATTGCTGTCGCAATTTTACATCCCAGAACCGGTTGACCTTGTATCCTCGAGAGAATTTCCCAAACTTGCTACGGGGATTTTACACTGGCGGAAAAATCTGCTGTTTGAGATAGGCAAGTTAAAATAAAAGTACGCAGCTCTTGGCCATAAGGCCTTAGAGATGTGGATGCCCTTTGGGTACACAGCCAAAGCCTTGGAGGCTGTGCCAATTAAAAAATGTCTGAAGCCGTGGCAAGTTCAGATTTTTCGGAAGTATAAAAAACGGCTGGGGTCGTTTGGGGCCGGGGGGGGCCCCCAACTAAATAAAAAAATAAAAATTTTTTTGTAAAGATATTGGCGTGTAGGGAAAGAGTAGAAAAATC
>JBCDLA010000079.1:0-11095 GCA_038745945.1 Cyanobacteria bacterium P01_H01_bin.74
AGCAGACAAGGCTCCTTTGCCAGAACAATTCATTGAAATCAACTTTCCTAACGGTGTACATGTACACCGTTAGGAAAGTTGATTTCAATGAATTGTTCTGGCAAAGGAGCCTTGTCTGCTACTGGCTTTATGGTTTTGCCTGACGGTTTAAAATATAAACCCACTTCGGCTGGTGTGCGTGGAATGTCAGAATTAACCACTCATGACATCACAACTTCAAAGCCTTATAAACCTTTACTAAAGAGTAAAAAAAGAGGTTCTGGACGCAATAATTACGGACGAATCACTGTACGTCATCGCGGCTGTGGTGCAAAAAGTCATTACCGGATGATTGACTTTAAAAGAAATAAATTCAACATTCCCGGAACAGTGAGTACAATTGAGTACGATCCAAATAGAAATGTGCGTATAAGTTTAATAAAATATGCTGACGGTGAAAAGCGGTACATCTTAAAACCTGAGGAGTTGAACCTTGGGGATGTTGTAATGTCAGGTGAAGATGTTGAAATTAAAGCTGGAAATGCTTTGCCTTTAAAAAATATTCCGCTAGGTGCCGTTGTTCACAACATTGAAATGACGCCAGGGCGAGGTGGGCAACTGGTTCGTTCTGCAGGCACTTTTGCCCAATTAGCAGCAAAAGATAATGGGTATGCAACCCTTAAAATGCCAAGCAAAGAAGTACGGATGGTTAAACTTGATTGTTATGCAACTATTGGTGCTTTAAGTAACGCTGAATTTAAAAACATAAAGATTGGTAAAGCCGGAAGAAAGCGTCATATGGGTTTTCGGCCAACAGTTCGTGGATCTGTTATGAATCCTGTGGATCACCCTCACGGTGGAGGTGAAGGAAAAGCACCAATTGGAAGAAGTTCACCAGTTACTCCATGGGGTAAACCAACTTTTGGCAAGAAAACAAGAAAGCGAAGAAAAGCTACAACAAAGTTTATCGTTAGAAGACGAAAATAAATTGTAAGGAAGAAAAAATGTCAAGGTCATTAAAAAAAGGTCCCTACGTTGACCAAAAGCTAGAAAAAAAAGTTGATAAGCTTCTTGAATCTGGGCAAAAAGTCATTATTAAAACCTGGTCAAGGGCTACAATGATTATTCCCAAGTTTCTTGGTTTTACATTTTCAGTCCATACAGGTAATAAATTCATTGCTGTCTTAATCACAGAAGATATGATTGGGCACCGTTTGGGGGAATTTGCACCAACACGATTTTTTCGTGGTCATGCAGGCTCAGATAAAAAAGCGGCAAGAAGATAGGAGAGATAGAAATGACAGCACAGTATAAAAAAGCTTCTTCTCGCCAAAAATTTATTATTATGTCACCAAGAAAATTGCGACGTGTAGCCAATCAAGTTCGTGGTAAGAACGTTAGCAAAGCATATGCTATGTTAAGGCTCATGCCTTATGAAGCTGCCCGAATAATTTTAAAAAAGCTTATAGAGGCAACTAGCAATGCAAAAATTAAGTACGGTTTTGAATCTATTGATGAACTAGAACTTAGTCAGATTTATGTGGATGAAGGTCCTTGTTATAAACGTTTCAAACCACGTGCTCAAGGACGTATTTATAAACGCCAAAAACAAACATCGCATCTAACAATTGTAGTTAATTTAAGAGACTCTATTCAGAATTAATTAAAAAAAAGGACATTATTGTGGGACAAAAGGCTCACCCAAAAAGTTTACGATTAGCAGCCAAAGTTGTTGACTTTGACAGTACCTGGATGCCGGGGAAAATAGATGAATACGCTGAATACGTTGAAGAAGATCATAAAGTACGTCAATATCTTGAGAAGAAGTTAAGTACAGCACTTTTAAGTCGAATTGAGATACACCGTAAAGCACAAAAGCTTACTATATTTGTTATCACTGGCAGGCCTGGTGTAGTAGTCGGGCGAGGTGGTCAAGGATTGGACTCTTTAAGAAAAAGTTTGCAAAAGCTCACTGGACGTAAAGATATTCAAATAGATGTGCTTGAAGTAAATAAACCAGATGCTGACGCTAATTTAATTGCCCAAAACATTGCAAGTCAATTAAAAAATCGCGTTGCGTACAAGCGAGTTGTAAAACAAGCAATCCAACGTTCAATGCGATCTGGGATTCTTGGAATAAAAATTCGTGTTTCAGGACGTCTAGGTGGTGCAGAGATTGCCAGGTCAGAATGGGCAAAAGAAGGACGTATTCCAAATCAAACATTTCGAGCTAATATTGAGCATTCAATTGTAAAAGTACCAACTGTTTTCGGCATCATTGGCGTTCAAGTTTCGGTGTTTACTGCTGAAGTGTTAGAAGGCAAAGCGGAAAAAAATATTAAATATAAAAATTCAAACCAAGATAGAATGGGTGGTTTGGCTGGACAAGGTGCAAGACGGCAACGAGCTCGTTAAATAGAACTTATTGATCCAGTTACAGAGCACAGAAAAGTTAACCAAACACCCAAGGAGAAAAAACTAATGTTAATGCCTAAAAGAACCAAATATAGAAAGCAAATGCGCGGACGAAGAAAAGGGAAAGAGACACGTGGCGTTAATATTGAATTTGGTCAATATGCTTTGGCATCAAATGACCCTGGCTGGATAACTAGTAGACAAATTGAAGCTGCCAGACGCGCCATGACAAGAAAAATAAAACGTGGTGGCAAAATTTGGATTAGAATATTTCCTGATAAACCGATCACACAAAAACCAGCAGAAACTCGGATGGGAAAAGGAAAAGGTAACCCTGAGTACTGGGTAGCTGTTGTAAAACCTGGACGAATTATGTTTGAAATGGCCGGTATTCCAGAAACTTTAGCTTCAGAAGCACTAAAATTGGCTGCACAAAAGCTACCGATTCGAACAAAAATAATACTTTCTGGACAAACAGCGACTGAAAATTAGGATGACATGCAAATGACAATAAAAGAACTACGCGATCTTGAAGAAACAGCACTAACTGTATTATTAAATGAGACTTATAGTAAGCTCTCTGATGCAAAGTTGAAGAATGCAATGCGACAGCTTGAAAATACAGCTGAAATCAAACAGCTTAGACACAAAATTGCGCAAATATTAACTATTTTAAATGAAATACAAATAAAGCGCCAAAAGGATTTAAAACATGCCTAAAAAAGAGAGATTTGGAACTATAGTTTCAAAAAAAATGCAAAAAACCGTAGTGGTACTAGTTGAAGATAAAAATCGACATAAGAAGTATAAAAAAACAATCAAAATTAGTAACAAATTTATGGTACATGCTGAAATTGATTGTAATCTTGGAGACACAGTAAAAATTATTGAATGTAGACCCTACAGCAAACATAAAAAGTGGTTACTAACCGAAGTACTAATACCCAATGAGGACGCAACGGCATGATAACAAAAGAATCCAGACTAAAAGTTGCTGATAATTCAGGTGCTTTAGAAGTGTTATGTATTCAAGTCCTTGGGTCAAAAACAACAGCTAAGATAGGTGATATTTTCACGGGTGTTGTACAAACGGCACAACCAAACGGACATATTAAAAAGTCTGAAATTGTAAGATGTGTTGTTGTAAGAACACGGTTCAAGGTTCGTAGACAGGATGGCTCATCAATTTCCTTTTACGATAATGCTTGCGTCATAATTAACAAAGAAGGTAATCCACGTGCAAGTCGTGTGTTTGGGCCAATTGCTCGTGAGCTGCGAGAAACCAACAGTTTTATGAAGATTGTGTCACTGGCACAAGAAGTCGTATAGGATATACAAAAAATGCCAAAAAGCAACAAAAACAAATCAAAACTAAAATCATTACCTAAACATTATCACATAAAGCGAGGCGACACTGTTGTTGTTACTTCCGGTAAAGACAAAGGAAAGACGGGTACAGTCAAAGTCATAATGCGTAAAAGCGGCAAAGCACTTGTCGATGGTTTAAACATTATAACAAAGGCTGTAAAGCCAGATATGCGGGCAGGACAACAAGGTGGACATATTTCAACAGAAGCCCCCATTTATGTTTGTAAATTAATGTTATATGACACAAAAAATAGCCAGGCTTCACGTGCAAGAGTAAATCGAAACTATGCAGGCATGCCTGTTCGACTTTCTAAAAAGTCTGGCGAGAGTTTTGATGATTAAAATTATTATTGCTTTAAACCTGTAAATTCAGACCAAAACACAGTCAGGAAAAAAATTATGAGCTTACAAAAAGAAAAGTTTGAAACGGAAATAGTCCCTCAAATGCAAAAAGAATTGGGGTACAAAAATAAACTTCAAGTCCCTAAGATAAAAGCTATTGTAATAAATATAGGTGTTGGAGACGGTTCGCAAAATGCCAAGTTATTTGATGTGGCTGTTAAAGAACTTGGGCTAATAACGGGTCAAAAGCCAAAAATAGCTCGTGCTAAGAAGTCAGTTGCAGGTTTTAAAATACGTGAAAATATGCCCATTGGTGTTATGGTAACTTTGCGTGGGAAACGGATGGACGATTTTTTAACCAAACTCCTATGTATAGTTATTCCCAGAATTCGTGATTTTAGGGGGATAAATCCAAACAGTTTCGATGGTAGTGGAAATTACAATTTTGGAATTGATAATCAATTGGTATTTCCTGAGATTGTTTATGATGAAGTTCTAAAAATCCGTGGTATGAATATTACTTTTATAACGACTGCAAAAACTGATCGAGAAGGAAAAATTCTTCTTGAAAAATTAGGTTTTCCTTTTAAGAAATTAACGACAAGTAAGAAATCTGAACATGTTAAAGTTTCTTAACTTCGTTCAAACTTATAAAAAACTATTCTTTATTAATTTTTAACCTCAGTATTTCGAACAAATGATTCAGGAGAATCCATCTTGGCTAAAATATCAATGATAGTGAAAGAAAAAAAGCGCAAGGAAAAAGCATCTAAAGGTAAATTTCCGAAAGTCAAATTACACAACCGTTGTTCCATATGTGGGCGGCCTAAAGGATACTACCGGATGTTTGGAGTCTGTCGTTTATGTTTTAGGAAACTAGCTCACGAAGGTAAGCTTCCTGGTGTTTTAAAATCAAGCTGGTAATCCATTAAAAAAAGTGTATATAAAATACAAGGTATCTAAAGTATGTACAATGATCCAATAGCAGATATGCTTACCAGAATAAGAAATGCCTCCAGTGCAGGTCATATAATGGTAGAAGTTCCTTCATCTAAGCTAAAAGTCAGTATAGCAGAAGTTCTTTTAGGAGAAGGATTTATTCGTCGATATGAAATGCTCGAAGAAAATGGCAGAAAAACGATGCGTATTCTGCTAAAGTACAACAAAGAGGGTTTGCCCTTAATACGGAAAATAAAGCGTGTTAGCCGTCCTGGACTTCGTCAATATGCAAAAGTCGTTAATTTACCACGTGTACTGTATGGAGCTGGTGTTGCTATAGTAAGTACACCAAAAGGTGTTATTTCTGACCGCATTGCTAGACGCGAAGGCGTGGGCGGTGAATTGCTTTGCTATGTCTACTAATATTTTGTTAAATTGCACCTCATTTACTTCCCTCGTTAAGGATAATAATTATGTCTCGAATCGGAAAAAAACCAGTCCTATTGCCATTAGGCGTAGAGATTGATATAGAAGAAAAAACAAGTCAAGGTATTAAAATTACAGTAAAAGGAAAGCTTGGTACACTTACCCGTGTTTTCAGACCTGAAATAAAATTTACAAAAGAAGACAACAAAATATTGGTTGAAATTGATGTTGAAACAAAAAAATCAGCGGCTTTTCATGGGTTAAGCAGAACATTGTTAAACAACATGGTTGTAGGGGTTAGTGATGGTTTTACAAAAAAATTGGAAATTGTTGGCGTGGGTTACCGGGCACAAGTTCAAGGATCAAAACTTATTTTAAGTTTGGGTTACAGCCACCCAGTAGAAGTTGAAGCACCCAGCAGTGATATCAAATTTGCAGTTGAAGACAATACCAAGCTATCAATTACTGGTAATAGTAAAGAAGATGTTGGTGAAGTTGCTGCGCTTATTCGTTCTTATCGTCCACCTGAACCTTACAAAGGAAAAGGCGTTAAATACGCAGGTGAACGGATTGTAAAAAAAGCAGGTAAAGCAGGTAAAAAGTAAGCCTTTAAATGACTAATTTCTTAAAAAAAAAGTATCGTTTGTCGGTTCAATAGCCAAAAAACAGTTCAGGAAAAAATAGTGATGCCAAAGAAAAATATTAAAAAAATCAAACTCCGCCGTCGTCATTCAAGATTAAGACGATATATCAATGGAACTACTGATCGCCCAAGACTTTGTGTCTATTTTAGTGGTAAACACATCTATGCACAGATTATTGATGACACAGTCCACAGAACATTGGTATCTGCGAGTACTGTTGAAAAAGAAATTCGTGAAAATTTTAAAACACCCAATAAAGGAGCCGCACAGGAAATTGGAAAGCGGATTGCTGAAAAAGCTTCAGCCAACGGAATTAAAACAGTAATTTTTGATCGCGGTGGGTTTAAATACCAACAAGGTGGCAAGGTTGCTGAATTGGCAGATGCTGCCCGGCAGTTAATTGATTTTTAAGAGAAATAGTTTTCTCTATTACCAATCGTGTATACAGACAATAAAAGACTTACTACATTTCTTAGTAAAGAACTGTAATAGATACAAAAGTCCGCAATTTCTTTATGTGACAAATGGTTTAATGGATTGGTTACGTGAAATTAAACATATAGTGAGCTAACGTAAAATCTACTTTCAACTAAGATTTTAAGTAGCTTCTGATTCTGTAGGGGTAAATATACAAGCCAGTAGACCTTTGGCAAAAAATGATTTTAAAACGTACTAGACACGAAAAGATTTGCTTTCAATATAGTACAGCCATGAGGCTCAACTGGGCTGCGACCGACATGCTCTGGAGTATTGTAGAACAAGATAAAGGCAAGTACGATTTCAGTAATTATGATAAATTGGTTTCTGATTTAAAACAACACGGCTTGAAAACAGTGTTTATTCTGGATCTTGGCATTCCACGTTATGGAAATGGAGCTCCTCTGGGTGGTAATGCTTAAGTGTAGGAAGGGTATGTTGATTTTACCAAAACCGTTGTCACCCATTTTAAAGACAAGAACATTGTTTGGCAAATGGGTCATGAACCCAACCCTATCATCTAAAGCCGCTACTGACAAAAAATCCAACAACCCCTGGTGGTAAAAATCCCTTAGGTTCTCGTTTTCGTGACACAAAAAATCAAACACTTTTTTGTTAATACCGTTCCAACATTACTGCCTAAACTAGCAGCGGTTAACCCCAATTCTCACTAACCCCCATTTCATTAAATCAAACAGCCAGTAGTAAAATTAAATAAAAAAATATTTTTACTGGCTACCCGCCTGTGACTGATAAGCTAAAAATTGAACCAATGACTCTATTTCATCATCGGTTAACGGGCCACCAACCTCTTGTGAAAAAGGTGGCATCTGTGGGGTATGCGGTGAACCATTTGCAATGACCCGGTGAACTGCTTGTTTTATGGCAGGCTGTGAAAAATCCAGGTGACGAAGTGCAGGTCCTGCTGTCCCATTGCCTTCAGCCTGTTGACCGTGACACATCGCACAATCAGCCAGAAACAGGGCTTTGCCTGTTTTGCCAACCCCTCGGTTAACGTGGCAAGTAGCGCACCGGCCCTTAAACAGGGCCAGACGGTCCTTGGGTTGGAGCATAATATCATCATGAGCAGCTGCTTTTTTTGCCAAAACCTCACCCGTAACAACCAGATCAATAACCGGTTGTGTGGGGTCGTTGCTACGGACTGTAATGCTTTTTCGCACCGCACCCAGTTTTAGGCTGGTATCCAGATCGATTTTGAGTTGAGAAAACCCGCCAGGCGGAATCACTTTTTTACTGGCTTCTGCCAATGTGCACCCGCAAGAGGGTTCAATGGCCGTTAAACGCAGGTGTTTCCCGCCAATGTTATAGAGAAAAAACTGGGCTTGCGCATGGCTGTCGGTATCCACTAGACCAATATCAACACTTGGGTGTTCCACCCAAAGAATCGGTGGTTTATAGACAGAAATAACAATGGGCCTCAACCCAGGGGTTTTTGCAATCCAAACACCCCCAAAAATAATGATAATCAACACACCCAACAAAAAAATTGATCGGCCCTGTTTAAACCATTTAAACCATTCTTTAAGCCGAAGCAGAGATTTTTTCATATCTTGTTTTCTATGAAGCAGGTGTTCTGCATATTTTTTCTATGAAGAAGTTTTTCTATAAAGCAGTCGCCTTAAATAGAAGTCAAAAAGAAGAATAGAAATTAAATAGAAGCTAAACAGTAAGAGGCGTTAACAACTACTTTGCAAATGCCCGGCTGTAGACACTGTCTTTATTGGGCATTGCCAAAGCACTGCCTTTATTGAGAACTTTCAGTGCAGCGGTCGTTACCCCCAGTTTAGCACACTGCACCAAGCTTTCCTGCCGGGCCAGCCCGTGAAGAAATCCCGCATTGAAGGCATCACCGGCCCCAGTTGTATCGATGGCTTTAATGGCCATGGCCGGCACGTGAGTGACCTCGTTGCGGTATCCAATATAACAGCCTTGATTACCGGCTTTAATAATAACCAGCGGCACACCTTTCAGCATGAAATGTTGCAAGGCTTGTTCTGGTCGTTTAAAGCTAATAATAGCCTCTGTATCTTCCGGAAAAGAAGGCAGCAAGACATCCACCAAGGGTAAAATTTCATTTAAGGCATCTACCATTTTTCCAGAATTTAGCCACAGGTTCTCGCGGTAGTTGGGATCCAGTGCCGTAATAATGCCAGCTGCCTTTGCAATTTTAAAAGCTTTAATCACAGACTCACGGGCTGATTGCGAAATGGCCATGGTGATACCGGAGGCAAATATAATTTTTCCGCTTTGAATAAGTTGCGGGGAAATATCTTGTGGGCAAAGCTGACAGGCGGCACTGTTTTCGCGGTAGTAAGCAAATTCACGTTCACTGTCAGAGGAGACTGACACCATGTACAACCCGGTTTTGCCTTTAAAAATTCGGCCAGCTTCCAGGGCAACGCCTTCTTGCACAATCATGTCTCGCAGGCCGGCAGCATGGATGTCATCACCCAGGCGGGTAATGTAAGAGACAGATGATCCCAGTCGAGCAGCGGCAATGGCGGTATTTAAGGTATCCCCACCATAACTTTTAATAAACGACTTGGTACTGACAAGGCTGCCTTCACTATAAAGCTCTACCATGGCCTCGCCTATAGAAATGATGTCGATAATCCGGCTCCTTCACTCACGGGTAAAGCATGCTGACAGTATAAACCCAATAAGCCTGTTTTTAAACCTGCTATTTTGCCAAAACGCATGGGGGTGCCGTCTGCTTCTTTCTGCCGCTGCTTAAGGTGTTGTGACACAATTTCAGGTGAACATGGTTGCCCATTTATACCAATTATATCCAATGTTTGCAAATCCAGGTTGAAATGAATTAAATCTCCATCATTCACATGAGCAATGGGCCCGCCGCGGGCTGCTTCAGGGGAAACATGCCCAATCATGCTACCGCGGGTCGCCCCAGAAAACCGGCCATCAGTGACCAGCGCAACAGTGCTTGATAGAAGCGGATTGGAGGCAATGGCTTCCGTAATGTAAAACTGCTCAGGCATCCCGGTTGCGGCTGGGCCTTCATAGCGAATCACAACCACGGTTCCCGGGGAAATCTTTCCTGCCAGCACGGCTTCTCGCGCCGCGTTTTGTCCATCAAAGACTCGGGCTTCTCCTGTGAAGGCGCTGTCTTTCTGCATCATGGCTGATGTTTTAATAACCGCCCCGTCTGGCGCCAGATTACCTGTTAAAATGCAAGTGGCCCCACGAGGCTTTAAGGGCTGATTGATGGGGCAAATGATATCGGTGGTTTTGGCGTTGTAGTTGGCCAGAAACCCTTCAATTTTTTCAAAATGCCCGGATTTTTCCAGAATCTCCAGGTTCTCGCCCAGTGTTAAGCCTGTTACGGTTAATGCCTCCAAGTGCAGCAGTGATTTCAGTTCCTTCAGTACTCGGTAAACCCCGCCAGCATACCAGAGCTTGTCAACAGTGAGCTTGCCTGAGGGCTTCAGGTTTAAAATAAAGGGCACACGCTGATTAATGGCATTAACGGTCTCATAGCTAAAAACAAGGCCTGCTTCTTTGGCCATGGCGGCCAGGTGAATGAGGGCATTGCTGGAGCCGCCGGTAGCTGCGTGGATCATCAGTGCATTTTCCAGGGCTTTTTGCGTAAAAATATCGCGCGGGCGCAAATTTTCTGTAATCAGTTCAGTGACCCGTTTGCCGGCTTGCCGGGCAGCATCTTTCAGGGCGTTTAAATGGGCTGGAATTAAAGCAGTGGTTGGTAAGGCAAAGCCAATGCCTTCCGCCAGAAGCTGCATGGTGGCGGCAGTCCCAAAAAACGCACACGATCCACTGCTGGGACATGCATGCGTGCGCAGAAATTTATACGTGTCTTCATCCAGTTCACCGCGACGCTTTTGGGCATACAACGTGCCGACACCTTCCAGCGTCATCCCCTCAGGGCCTGCTTCCATGACACCACCAGGGACAACAACAGCTGGCAAATTCAACCGAATCATGGCCATCAGATGGGCGGGCAGGGATTTGTCGCAGCCAGACAGAAAAACCGCCCCGTCAAAATGCCCGGCTTTGGCATGCATTTCACAAGCCATCAGCATAATTTCACGCGAAGGCAATGAGTAGTACTGGCCTGCAGTCCCCTGGGCAATGCCGTCACAGATATCAGTGCAGGTGTAATGGGCCGGGCTGGCACCGTTTGCAATAACGCCTTTGGCGGCAAATTGCGCCAGATGGTTCAGGTGCACGGAGCCGGGGTGAGAGTCTCCTGCTGTTGTTTCAATAAGTACCCAGGCCTGATTGGTTTCTTGCTTGCCCCAGCCGCACCCCATCCGAAGGGAATCGGCTTCTGGGGAGTCTTGGCGGCCTTGCTGGCTTGGTGAGAGCGTGGGTTGCGGTTGCATTCTGTTTAGTGACAGGGTTGGTTTTTTGTAACGTTTTTTTAAGATTATCAAAAAAAGGAAAAAAAAACTGTGTTTGGTGTTTATTCAACTACGATTTATTTATTCAGTAGACCCTCCACTCAGTAG
>JBCDLA010000080.1:0-10633 GCA_038745945.1 Cyanobacteria bacterium P01_H01_bin.74
TAAAAGGATTCCAAGAAACACACTTAAAAACTGTCAAACATTAAAAAAAATTTAGTAATAATTGTATTATAGAAATACAAGAAATTTATTTTGAACTTAACTTGTAATAAATGAAATAATACTTCCAATACTTGTGAAAAGAGTTTTTTTTAGTGGTGATTCATACTCGGTTAAGCGTCAATATATATTAATCATCTAAAATCATATCATTAGCGGCTTCTTGAATATGAAGATTTCCTGCCCCCTCATCATCGAGAATAAAACTTTCCATTGTTTTTTCATTAATTTCTGGTGAACCAAACATACTTTCAATTTCTTCAAGTATAGCCGATGGCTTTCGTAAAGAAGAACGTGATGCAGCTTGTTCTTGCGCTTCAATCTGCTCATCCCGTTCATCTTTAAAGTTAGGGAAACCAGTTCCAGCAGGAATTAGCCGACCAATGATAACACTTTCTTTTAAGCCCACCAAGAGATCTCTCTTACCTTCTAGTGCTGCCTCAGTCAAAATTCTCGTTGTCTCCTGAAATGAAGCTGCAGATATAAAGCTTTCCGTATTTAAGCTGGCTTTGGTTATGCCCAAAAGCATTGGGTGGTACTCTGCAGTCACTTTACCCTCTTTACCTTCAAGCTTAACATTTTCTTCTACAACAACTTTCTCGTCAACCAACTCACCTGCAAGTAATGAAGTATCACCAGCATCGTCAATTTTAACCTTTTTAGTCATCTGACGAACAATTACCTCAAGGTGCTTGTCAGCGATTTCAACGCCTTGTGAGCGGTAAACACGTTGGACCTCTTCCACTAGATATGCACGAACAGCCTCAATCCCATTGGTCATTAGCAAATCATGTGGGTTAATCGAACCATCAGTTAATGGTTGGCCAGCATGAACAGTCTGCTTGTCCTCAACAACCACTGTTGCACCAACTGGAAGATTAATCTCTTCACGGCCGTTATCGCTAGACAAATAAAGATGTTGAACATCGTCTTCCCATTCAATCTCAACTGTCGAATCAACAGGTGAAATAATAGCAGATTCTTTTGGCTTACGCCCTTCTAGAAGTTCTTCAACACGTGGTAAACCTTGAACTATATCCCCTGTTTTCTGGCGCTCAAATATAAGCGATGCCAATAAGTCACCACGTTGAGTGAGTGAACGGTTTTCAACTTGAAGCATTGAACCTGATGATATTAAATAAGGTCGAGATAATCTTACTGTTAATTTTTTCTTATCTATTTTTGTAATTTGGCCAGACATGGGAGATTCAAGGTTAGCATCAAGCACTTGTCCCTCTTTAATAAAGTCTCCAACCTTTAGGTCCTTATTTTCAACATTATCAATGATGTTTTCGTGCTCGGGTGTAATCATCAAAACACGGCGTACATCTTTTGCTTCAGCTGCGTTATTCCCTAAACTCACCCGACCAGCAGTATGAGCAATAACTTGTGTTTTTACCACAGGTGAACGCTTTTCAATAATCTGTCCTTGTTCTACAAGTAATTGTGTTTGGGTTGCCGTTTTTTGCAATGTTGCAGCCGTCTGAATTTCTCGACGAACAGTTAAATGCTCCACAACAATAATTTTTAGTTTGTTGTCGGCACTGTCTTCGCTCGTAATCAGTTCAGCAATCGACTTCATGCGTTCTAGGTAACCACGCATCTGTAAAACAAGACTTGTACGCAAAACAGGGGCGCCCTCAATATGACGAATTCTGTCACCATCTTTTACCTGAAGCTGGGTAATAGGAAGAATTTCAATATTTTCATTGTCAGTTGACTCAAATTCTATAGAAACTGACTGGGGTTCAATGTTAAACTCCTGATAAGGACGAAGCAAGATATCTGCGTATTCCAAATCAGATGTATCGTCAACATCATCATCATCAGGTTCTTCAATTTGAAAGTTAATGGTAGCAACACAGTCTTCAGTTGCGATGATACCCGGTGCAACTTCTGTCCCCTTAGAAATAATGGTACCATCGTCAACATTAATGCTGGTGATATCGTTTACTTTGTAGCTTTTTCCGGGACGTATAACAACTTCACGAATAATATCGTTTTCTTCAACAATATCAACAATTCCATCCGTCTGACAAATCAGCCCTTTAACAATTTCTGTTCCTGCAATAACTTCCATGCCACTTTCCATACCAGGCACTTTCAGTGAAATATCTTTGCTGACTTGATGAATTTCTTCGGGTAAAAATAAAATTTTACCTGGCTTGGTAATAATTCGTTGTTCATCAATTTCAACGTCCAAATAACGAATCTCGCCACTGGTTGGTACAGAAAGACTATCATCTATCAATTCTGCAACAATACTGCCATTCTCAAGAGAAGTCCCTTCGGGTGACTTTACAACAAAGGTCTCATCAGCAGATTCAACTTTCCAAAGCTGTTCTTTTTTGGTTTGAACCAGCTCAGCATTGGTTGGAAAAATACCCGCAATAATAATACTTAGCTCTTTACCAGAAACAATACGTTTAACAGTTTCACCATCAACCGTGTCTTCATTTATTTCAAGCTCGTCTGGTATTCTTACCTCGCCACCATATTCACTAACAACATAAGTATCAGCAATAATATCTCCAACTGCAAGCTCTTGACCATCCTCTATAAGGTGTTTAGCGCCTGTGGGCAGATTGTATACATCTCCTGCCATAACCCATATGGTACCAGCCCGGTTTGCGGTACGACTAATATTTCCTTGACGATCACGTTTTTCGTCTGCTTCAAAACCTTGAAACCAAACTTCACCACTAAGCGATGCTGTAATATCCTTGGTTACTTTTTCTGTACGTCGTCCTGCAGTTGGCTCAAATGATGCAAAAGTTTCACCTTTGGCCAATTGATCACCTTCATTGAAAAAAACCTGCGTATTGTAAGGTAAAGTCACTTTTGTAATTTTGTCAGACTCGCCTTTTAATTCGACAACGCAATCCCGAGTCGTCATTTGGACAGTGTCACCGTGACGAGTACGATAGTCTCGTGTCGGCAACTTATTAGAAATAACAGCATCAGTTTTTGACTTAAACAATTCACGTTTACCTAAACTACTAAATACACCACCCGTATGAAACGTTCTCATTGTAAGCTGTGTACCGGGCTCACCGATACTTTGAGCTGCCATGATTCCAATGGCTTCTCCAACATCTACAATTTTGTTGCTAGTCAATGACCAACCATAACATTTTTGGCATATACCACGCTGGGATTCACAGGTTAATACAGATCGGACTAAAACAGATTTTATACCAGCTTCCTCAATAGTGATTGCCATTTCAGGCAATATTAATTCACCACTTGCAAGTAAAATTTCACCATCTTCGGTAACAATGTTTATTGCAGTCGTTCTACTTACAATTCTATCCGAAAGAGACATTACTTCAGTTTCACCTTCAATAATGGCACTCAACAAAACCCCATTTTCGGTCTGACAATCAGCTTCCTGAATAATGACGTCTTGGGCAACATCGACCAATCGACGGGTTAGGTAGCCGGAATCTGCCGTCTTCAAGGCTGTATCTACAAGCCCTTTGCGTGCACCATAACTTGAAATAATATATTCAGTAACACTCAACCCTTCTCGAAAGTTGGACTTAATGGGCATATCAATAATTTGGCCTTGTGCATCTGCCATCAGGCCTCGCATACCAACCAATTGACGGACCTGGCTGATATTTCCTCGAGCACCAGAAAATGCCATCATGTAAACAGAGTTTAAGCGATCAAAATTATCAACAACTGACTTTGTCAAAAGCTCCGTTGTTTCACTCCACGTATCAATAACTTTTGTATAACGTTCCACTTCTGTAATTTCACCACGCATAAAACGTTTAACAGCTGATTCAATGTCGTTTTCAGCTTGTTGAATGAGTGATTTTTTTTCTTCAGGCACACTTAAATCAGCAATAGAGATGGTAACACCTGCTCTTGTTGCATAATGAAAGCCTAAGTCTTTTAAACTGTTTGCCAGTAATCCGGTTTTTGACATCCCATGTTCTTCATAAACTCTGGCCAAAAGTCGGTTTAACTCTTTCTTATCAACGACTTTATTTATAAAATTTACAGATTTTTTTATTTTTTTTGGGGGCGTCAAAGTACTCATTGAAGTAGGTAATCCCTTTATTTTTTTAAAATATATTTTGGTGCTTTGTTTCAGCTTGTACTATAAAACGGCATGTCGAACTGTTTTATTGAATATAATACGTCCTGCCGTTGTTTCTATCAGCTGCTGCGTTTCATCACGGACTATAATCTTGGCATGCAAATCAATGAGTCCGGCTTCATAAGCAGCCAATGCATCATCAAAATTAAAAAAGTTTAATCCGGCACCTTTTTTGGCATGAGGATTGTCCAATGTTAAATAATAAATACCAAGAACCATATCCTGTGAGGGTGTAATAACAGGTTTTCCTGTTGAGGGCTGCAATACGTTGTTTGTTGCCAACATCAACATTCTCGCTTCGGTTTGCGCTTCAATAGAAAGTGGGACATGAACAGCCATTTGATCACCGTCAAAGTCAGCGTTAAACGCTGTGCAAACCAACGGGTGCAATTGAATAGCCCTGCCTTCTACTAATACCGGCTCAAAAGCCTGAATTCCAAGACGGTGAAGGGTTGGCGCCCTATTTAACAGAACAGGGTGACCATCAATAACTTCTTCAAGCACATCCCAGACAACCGTATCTTGACGCTCAATAGTCTTTTTGGCCGATTTAATATTTTGACTTTCTCCGCGCTCAATTAGCTTGCTTATAACAAAAGGCTTGAAAAGTTCAATCGCCATTTCTTTAGGCAATCCGCACTGATGAAGTTTTAGGCGAGGACCAACAACAATAACACTTCTGCCGGAATAATCGACCCGTTTTCCCAGAAGGTTTTGTCTAAAACGTCCTTGCTTTCCTTCTATAATATTTGATAAAGATTTTAAAGCCCTATTATTAGGACCTACAACAGTTCTACCACGTCTTCCATTATCTATTAGTGCATCAACGGCTTCCTGTAGCATACGTTTTTCATTACGAACAATGATCTCCGGTGCACCCATTTCTAGCAATCGTGACAGTCGATTGTTTCGATTGATTACACGTCTGTACAAATCGTTTAGATCTGACGTTGCAAAACGCCCTCCATCCAATTGGACCATGGGACGTAAATCGGGTGGAATAACAGGCAGCATATCCATCACCATCCAAGCAGGGTCTGTCTGGCTGTTAATAAGAGATTCAACCATTCTTAAGCGCTTTAAAGGTTTAATACGCTTTTGACTGGAGCCACTTATCTGTTCAAGATCGGACTTAAGTTGCTCACTCATCTCAGGAAGATTAAGTCGCTGAAGCATAGTTTTAACAGCTTCTGCACCGATACCAACCTCAAGTTGCGCTTCTTCATTGTCTTCAAGAATATTTTCATAATCTTCTTCAGATAAAAGCTGGTACTGCTTAAGTTCCGTATTTCCAGGGTCAAGGACAACATAGGAGTTAAAATAAACAATTTGCTCAAGGTCCTTCAGAGACATATCCAATATTAATCCCAAATAACTTGGAATGCCTTTTAAAAACCAGATATGAGTAACGGGTGCAGCGAGATCTATGTGCCCCATTCGGTGACGGCGAACCTTTGACTCAGTGACTTCTACACCACAGCGTTCACAAACAATACCTCTGTGACGTACACGCTTGTATTTGCCACAATAACATTCCCAATCTTTTGAAGGTCCAAACGTTCTTTCACAAAATAATCCATCACGTTCTGGCTTTAACGTTCTATAGTTGATTGTTTCAGGTTTCAGGACCTGACCTTTTGACCACTCCAATACACGCTCTGATGATGCAATGCCAATTTGTATAAAATCAAACTGATCAATATTTGTACTGACCACAACAAAACTCCTTTAAATCGTATCTGTGTTTGCAGATAAGAAATTCATTAAATCATTGCTGGCTGAAACAAAGTCCTTTTTAGGTGCTTTTGCACCCTCGTCAGCCATCAAGTCTACTTCTATGGTTCTTCCATCTTTTAATTGTTTTTTAACGGTAATATCCAAGCAAATGCTGTTAATCTCACGAACCAGTACTTTAAACGACTCTGGAATACTGGGTCTACTGAGGTTAACGGATTTAACCAAGGCTTCATAGGCTTGTGAGCGCCCAACAACATCATCTGACTTAATCGTCAACATCTCTTGTAATGTGTAAGAAGCACCATAAGCTTCTAGTGCCCAAACTTCCATCTCTCCAAAACGCTGACCACCAAACTGGGCCTTCCCGCCCAATGGCTGCTGAGTAACCAAACTGTAAGGTCCCGTACTTCTTGCATGAATTTTATCATCAACAAGATGAACCAACTTCATCACATACATGCGACCTACTGCTACACGGTTTTCAAATGGCTGGCCTGTCCGACCATCATGGAGTATTGCTTTTCCATCTTCATAGACCCAATCGATGCCAGACTCTGAAATAGCAGTCTGTAACTCTTGCGTTACAGCAACCCGAGACGCTTCTTCTTTGTACATCTCATCAAACGGGGGCACTTCATAGTGTTTACCGGTTAAGTGAGCTGCCAATCCAAGCAATGTCTCATAAGTCTGCCCCACATTCATTCGGGAAGGAACACCCAATGGGTTTAAAACAATGTCAACTGGCGTCCCATCTGGAAGAAACGGCATATCTTCAATCGGCAGAATTTTTGAAACAATCCCTTTGTTGCCATGGCGTCCAGCAACTTTATCACCAACACTAATTTTTCGTTTCTGTGCAAGGTAAACACGGACAACGGTATTTGCCCCTGGCGGCAATTCATCTCCCTTCTCACGATCAAATACTTTGACATCAACCACACGGCCACCTTCACCGTGAGGAACCCGAAGTGAATTGTCACGAACATCTCTTGCTTTTTCAGCAAAAATTGCACGAAGGAGCTTTTCTTCTGGCGGGTGCTCTGATTCGCCTTTTGGCGTTATCTTTCCAACTAAAATGTCACCAGCAAATACCCTAGCGCCAACGCGAACAATACCACGGTCATCAAGATTTTTAAGTGCCTCTTCACTAACATTGGGGATTTCACGCGTAATTTCCTCAGGCCCCAATTTTGTTGCGCGAGCATCTACCTCAAGTTTTTCAATATGGATACTGGTGTAAACATCGTCGTGTATTAGCCGTTGGCTAATTAATATCGCATCTTCAAAGTTATACCCTTCCCAAGGCATAAAAGCGACCAAAACATTCTTACCCAGTGACAATTCTCCATACTGAGTAGCAGCGCCATCAGCAATGACTTGCCCCTTCTGAACAGAATCCCCAACAGAAACTGTGGGCCGGTGATTCATGCAAGTATCTTGGTTGCTCCGTAAATACTTGATCATCTGGTGAAAATGAGTTTTACCAGACTCATCGGCAATTTCAATTTGATGTCCAGTTACCCGACTCACTGAACCGTTAATACTGGATGTTAACGACATCCCAGAATCCATGGCAACACGGTATTCCAGACCAGTTCCTACCATTGGACGCTCAGGTGTAACAAGGGGAACTGACTGCCGTTGCATGTTTGATCCCATCAGGGCACGGTTAGCATCATCATGCTCTAGAAATGGAATTAGAGCAGTCCCAACGGATACAATCTGAATGGGAGACACACCAACATAATCGACCAAATCCGGTGAGGTTGTTGTAAATTCATTTCTATATCGAACAGGAACATTGGCTTCTTGCAACTGCCCATCGTCCGATCTTTGCGCGTCACCTGGCGCAACCCGAAACTTGTCTTCTTCATCAGCAGATAAAAAGTGGATGTCACCTGTTAATCGTCCTGCTTTGACTTCCCAGTAAGGTGTTTGCAAAAAACCATATTCATTGACTCTGGAATAAGTACTTAGAGAGCCAATAAGCCCAGCGTTTGGTCCTTCCGGTGTTTCAACCGGACAGATTCTTCCGTAATGACTGGGGTGAATATCTCGGACTGCAAAGCCTGCTCTTTCTCTGGTTAAACCACCAGGGCCTAACGCTGACAGACGACGCTTGTGCGTTAATTCAGACAAAGGGTTGGTTTGATCCATAAATTGAGACAATTGTGAAGATCCAAAAAACTCACGAATGGCAGCGAGTAGTGGTTTTGGATTCAGCAAATTGTTGGGGGTTAGCGTATCAACATCTTGCAATGTCATACGCTCTTTAACAATTCTCTCAAGACGGCTTAACCCGACCCTAAATTGATTTTGAAGCAGTTCACCGACCGCGCGTATTCGACGATTCCCCAAGTGATCAATATCGTCTACAGCACCATCGTCGTAATTTAAGTTAATTAAATAATCAATCGAGGTGGTAATGTCTTCCATTGTTAAGACACGCAGTGTGTCTGGGCTTGAGAGGGCCAGTTTTTTATTCATTTTGTAACGCCCGACTTTACCCAAGTCGTAACGCTTCTCATCAAAAAAACGACTTTCTAATAAAGATCGCCCACCGGCAACACTGGGTGGATCGCCGGGACGAAGCTTTTTGTACATTTCAATTAAAGCTTCATCTGTGGTCTGGGTTGTATCTTTATCTAATGTCTTACGCAAATACTCAAACTGTCTAAACTGATTTTCCATATCAGAAACCGATAAACCCAGCGCTTTTAGCAATGTTGTTGCCAAGATTTTACGATTTTTGTCGATTTTTACATGAATCACATCATTAACATCAGTCTCAAATTTAAGCCATGCGCCTCGATTTGGAATAAGTGTTGCGTTGAAAATTCGCTTCCCATTTAAAGCCTGATCTCGCTTGTAATAAATCCCCGGAGACCGGACAATCTGCGAAACAATGACACGCTCTGCACCATTTATAATAAAGGTACCTCGATCAGTCATCATTGGAATTTCACCAATATAAGCTTCTTGCTCTTTAATTTCACCTGTATCCCGGTTTACGAGACGTAACATAATACGAAGCTGCCTGGAGTAACTGGTGTCATGAAGGCGGGCACTTTCAACAGTGTGCTTGGGCTTTTCAAAATGGTATTCAGGCAAAAAATATAATTCCAAACGTCCTGTGTAATCCCGAATTGGTGAAAAAGAGAGCAATTCTTCTTTAAGCCCTTCTTTTAAAAACCAATTAAATGAATTTTTCTGAATTTCAGCTAGGTCAGGAAGTTGTTCTAAAGGAAGTGACCCTATACCTGGCAATGTTGAACGTTTGGGTTTTGAAACCATAATATCCTCTGTTCGTAAAATATTTAACTGGCAACTTGTTTTTTAAGAATAAGTGAAAGTGTTAAATTTGCTTTTGTCAGAGATTGCAAGAAACACAAGAGGAAAACCGTATCTTTTTTCAGTAATATGCATATGACAATTTATTGATCAAATACAGTTTTCCGCTTTGTCACAATAAAAAAGATTACTTAACTTCCACAGTCGCACCTGCCGCTTCAAGCTGTTCTTTAAGCTCAGCAGCTTCTTCAGGTTTCAAATTTTCTTTAATTGCTTTGGGCGCACTGTCCACTAACTCTTTAGCTTCTTTTAAACCAAGGCCTGTTATTGTACGAACTTGCTTGAGAACTGCAATTTTGTTACCGCCAGGGCTCGTTAAAATAACAGAGACTTCAGATGCTTCTTCAGGGGCCTCTGTGGTTGCACCACCTGGAGCTGCAGCCACAGCAACAGGAGCCGCGGCTGCAGAAATGCCGAACTCATCTTCAAAAGCCTTAACCAGGCTTGCCGTTTGCAAAAAGGTTAAGGTTTTTATTTCTTCAAAAATTTTGCTTGTTTTTTCATCCAGTTCAATTTGTGCTGACATTGTTGTGAGACCTCATTCATAATTTAATATCATTTTAAAAAGATTGCCCGGCAGTTAAATCTATTGTTAATAGGTTCAACTGGCATTCTCTTGCAACTGCTTTGCGTACTTGTCAAGCACAGTTACCAAACCCTTCTGAGGACTCGTAATTGCCATAACAAGCTTGCTTGCAGGTGTGTTAATTGCACCCACCAACTTACCGCGAAGCTCTTCGATAGGGGGGAGCTGAACCAGCGTATCCACTTCAGCTGGTGATAAAACTTTTCCATCCAATAAGCCACCACGCATGCGTGATGCCATTTTACGCTCTTTAAAGAATTTTGAAAGAATTTTGACAGGGGCTACTTGATCATCACAGCCTATTAACATAGCGGTTGGGCCTGTGAGGTATTCGCTTAGCTCTGGGTTGGCACGCTTGGCCAACGTATTTTTTGCCACTGTAAATTTGGCTTGCACTTTGTAAAGTTCAATTCGAAGTGCCGTAAGCTGTGAAACGGAAAGGCCTCGGTAGTCAGCAACCACCATCACTGTGGCTTCTTCAAATTCTTTTTTTAGCATTTCAACCGTTTGTTGTTTTGCAGCAAGTTTTCCCACGGTGACGGCTATTCCTTTCGTTCTATATTGTATTTCTGTTTTTCAGCTGTTAAGTGATAGCAATTGCTTTGGGTTGAGATAATTTGAATATTATTCTTTATAATAATTTTTTTCTTTTTTAATACAAATTACTTCTTTTACTACAAATGAAGGCCAAAACTGATTAATAATGTTCTTACAAGCATACAAAAATTACAAGCCATTCTGAAAAATTTATTGAAATGCAAATTTATTAAAATGCAATGGCCCTGCAGAAA
>JBCDLA010000081.1:0-10585 GCA_038745945.1 Cyanobacteria bacterium P01_H01_bin.74
ATTTATTGAAAATAATAAATATTAAAATCTATATAAAAATATTTGTGAAAGGCCGAACTCTTTTTGCTGAATCTCACGAATCGTGTAAGCTAACCCACCTGTAGTCACTTTATCTCCTTTTTTAAAAGATAAAATATCCTGTGTTTTACAAGTTAAAACAGGAAGATTAGTGCTTTGCTCAGCATAATCAAAACCGTCAATTGTAGTAAAACTGGTATCAAAAATAACGTTAATATTCACAGCGCTTGAGTCTTCACCCAACACTGCTGGTTGCCCAAATTCATTTGGATTGAGCAAAATATCTAAATCAGCATCAAAATCAATAGCCATCGTTTATTCAGTAACAGTTTCAATACTCACACTTAATTTATCACCATACATCTCAATTAAGCGCTCCAGTAAAAAAATAGAAATTTCGTCATCTGCATTGAGCTCTTCTTCAAATGTTTCAAGTAAGTATTGTTGGGTTTCTTCGATTGTTTCGTGCCCTAAATCCAACTGTAGTGAGCTAACTGTATAAGATTCATCATTATTTTCCTGGCTTGTCGAATCGTTGACACTTTTTTCTTCTGACTTTTTATCATCAATAATCTCAACCAGGTTAGGATTAAGCTGCTGGCTTGTTTTTAAGTACTCTCCAGCAGTAAAATATACAGGATCTATAACACGATATAACCCTTCACTATCTTCTGCTTGAATTGCGTGCTCTCTGGCTCTTACTTGCTCTTTTTCAAGAAAAATTAGTCCCTTTTTTATGCACAAAGGTGCTTTAACAACATAACTATTCATAATATTGTCCATGCCTTCTATTGATATGTAATCAAAACAGATTTTTTATAATCACCAAAAGCAACTGCTTCACTTCGATCAACGCCCCACTTATAAACTTTATTAAGTGGGTCGTAAACACTCACAAAATCTGTTTCTTGTTCAACTTGATGAATAAAAGGTTTGGAAAAACTTGATGTTTCCATAACTGCAATTTTATCTACCCAAGTCGTCAAACGAGGTTCAGAATGCATTGTAATTTTGATATTGGAATTGGAAATCGTATTATCGTTTCCACCACCAATCAGTTTATTTGACAATGCACCCAAAACTCTATCAAACAATAACGGTGAACAAATCACTTTAACACTTGTAATCCCTTGATTTACAGGTTCCCCCTGATCATCTCTAAATGTAGAAAGTTGTGAAATGCCTTTTAAAATTGAATCAGATACTTCTGTCACTGTTGGAGAAGTGGGATTCTGAACAGAAAAAGTAATATCATTGTTGTTATAGGTTGTTGCGCCAGGGGCAATTGGATGCTGAGGACTGAAAAAAGAAACCCCGTCATAGCAGGCTTGTGTTTCTGAGTTTAGTAACAGCTGTCCTGCTAATTTCATAGGGTTTTGCGCAGCACGCTCACCGAACATTGCCACTTTGGGTAAAAAGGCATTTAATTTATCACGATCAATGGTTAATTTCTTAATTTGAAGCCCTGCCTGAAACTGTTCATTGTAAATGCGCCAAGTGTATTCATTCATTTGTGAAAAAGTTCTTTCACCATCCCAAGGTGTTAATACAGGAAGTGACCCAAGCCAGCCAAGATCTTCTGCTTCTGAATTGCTATCAATATACATAGCCAGTTCATTTAAAAAACTTTTGTTTGAAATTTCATCAAAAATTCTAAGAAATTCCCCTCGAAGATTACTGTCATCAAATAATGGATACTCATTTTGAGGCATTGTTTTAAATCCTTATGCTTTTATATAAATATGGTTTTAATTATTAATTTTTTTAAGTAAAAACTTAAACCACTTGACCATAGGCAGCGAATTCAACCACGCAAGCTGTTCCAGATAAATGTCGAATAATGACGCCAATTAAAGAGTTATTCGTGGCTGTTTTTGTAAATGTTGCATCATCAGCAGCGTATACTTTCTCACCTACATCACCAACACTTGTCACACCGGCAACATCAAGATGAACTCTCCCTTTGGTATAAACATGAACCCGTTTATCACCCGCAGATCCTTCTAAATTATTTGTTTTTCCAATAGCAAAGCCATAAAACGGATCGCCAGCTTGCAGGGGTCTTGCATAACCATTTGCGTTGTCACCAACAGCCGCCCCTTTGTATATAACATCCGACGCAATGACTTCATGAGAATTTTCACGGGACTCACCTTCATAAGTTCTTTGTGCGTCCACAGTAAGTGTTGGCATAATTCAATGTCTCCTAAGATTTTTATTTTGATTTAATATTATTTAAGGTTCTGGTGATATTTAACAAAAGCCCAATAGTTCTCTGCTCGGCTAAATTTCTTCCTTAATGCCGGGTCAGCCATCCAATATTCTTTAGCTTCTTCAAGAGATATGGGCGTTTTTTCAGTTTCTGCATCTAAAGATTTAATTGTATTTTCAATGGGTGCTATTTGTGACTCCAAAACAGCAGCAGCAGTAGCTTCTTGTTCAGATTTAACTGATTTCAGCAAGGTGACTGCAACATCAGAAGCACTCGCTCCTGATGTAATCGCCTCTTCTATCACTTTTTCATGACCTTTTAAGCGCATTGATAAGATCGTTTGAATACGGTCACGTTCTACTTCAACAGCTTCAACATTTGATTCTGCTTTAATCTGCTTAACCAGATCAGGGTTGCTTTTCTTGAGTTCATCGAGAGTTAGTGGCACAGTTTTATCCTCTTCTATTGTTTTGTTATGACTAATTAATTCTGGTTCTAATAGCATCACTCTTTTTGAAACTGTTTCAGGAATATTCTTATACCGGTTTAAATCAAAGCTGGCACAAGCAGTCGCATCGAGAGGATTCAATAAAATGTCAGCAAATCCCATCTCAACAGCCTCTTTTCCCGTCATCCAAGTTTCACGGTCCATCATTTGGGCAATTTCTGTTTCTGTCTTCCCAGATCGGCGATAAGCGAGTCTTGCCCCTTCAGCCATTTTGTCTAAAATCTTAGCGGTTTTACGCATCTCCGCAGCATTCCCATGAACCCCTGCAGATGGGTTATGAATCATTAACAATGCATTTTCAGGAATTGCGACTGAATCCCCCGCCATAGCAATCACACTGGCCATTGATGCTGCCAATCCATCAATAACCACAGAAATCCGCATTGATGACTGTTTTAAAAAATTGTATATGGCAGTGCCTTCAAAAACAGAACCTCCAGGGCTATTAATTCTAATCGTTAATTCATCCAGATTACCCAATGTTTTGATGGCATCAATAAACTTTTTTGCTTCAATAGCAGAGCCATCATCGTAATAGTCTTTTCCTATAACATCATAAATTCTTACTTCGCCTATTTGGGCTCCTTTCATCGCAATATCAAACCAGTTAGTCATTGAGATCTTTATCCTCTTCTAAAAGTTCAGATTGTTCGGTCAACGTTTGTTCATTAACCAGGCCTGCATCTTTACGCGCATTATTTTCTTTTACACTCTGACGATGATTTTCAACCCAATTGTGACCTGTTACCTCACGGGTCACTTGATCCAATGTTTTAATCCCCTTATTCAAAAATATTTCAGCCGCCTTGGCTTCTTTTAATTCGTCAATTTGACCTCGCGCATCTCCATTCCATTGAGCCCCCAAATAGGCATATCTAACTAATGGATCATAGAAAAAACCAGCTGCATTTATATCTTTCAAAGCAAATGATTCCCATAAAAAAGCCTCATAAACAGGCGCACAAAAATTGTCCACCATCCAATTACGTTCAGTGTAAAAATACGTCCATGCTTCTAACATTGCTGCTCTTGAAGCTGAATAACTGGATGAAAAATGTTGAAGCAAAATTTCATAAGGTAAACCCAATGCCACCCCAATCTGACGAACCATTGCTATAAAAAACGGATCGAAATTAACGTTAGGCCGATTAGGATTTGCAAAATCAATGTCTGAACCAGCAGGTGCATTAACAACCGTCCCTGGCTCAAGCTCGTAATTAAGAATTTCATCATTTACACCTGCTGCTGTTGGTGCAAGTGCCCCAAATCCGCCTGTTCCTGTTTCTGGACGTAAGAACACCGTAAACAAAGCAGAAATACTTGCTGCTTCTAGTTCATGCTGTGTATAATCACCAAGTTTTTTTAAAGTCTCAATAACCGGTGTAAGATCTGGAATGCCTTTTCCTTGCCCTGGGCGATCTTTTTTAAACAAATGCAAAATATTACGATATCCAGTTGTTTGGTTAACTGCTGGTATCCTTTTCCAGGTGACTTTTCTAGAATAAAAAACTTCTCCTGGGTGTTTATCGCAAATGTAATAATATAAAGGCTCTCCATCTTGGTTATACTCAATACCATTAATTAAAGTATCGGTATTCTGTTTGTAATTAGGGTTGCTTAGCCTATCAGCTTCAATGATTTGAAGACGGGTTCGGTATTTTTCATATTTGGTTTTTTTACCCGTAATTAAAACAAGTGCTTCACCTGACTCAAGCACTGCTCCATAAACCAATTTCTGCAACTCGTAAAAGTTAGATTGACGACTGGCATCACACCCTTTTGACATTGCCCAATAATCAAATGAACGCTTTATTTTTTGCTCAAGTTTATCAGCGTCTAACTCGGTTAAACCTAAATATTCATAATCAATCCGGGGTTGCAGCTTTAACCCGCGACCAATCACTGAAATTTTCTTCTTTTTTATAGCACCGCAAGCCATTGGATTATTTCGAATTAAATCACGGCTGACATTACGAAGGTGTTCAACACTATGCGAAATAATTGCATTTGCGGACGCATTGGTCGGTTTATATTCTTTTGAGTATCGACGGCGGTTAATATCGTAGCTATCCGACAACTTAAGCCGAATTCTTGCTTCACGCCGTTTTAAACCCCATTGTGGTGCAACAGCCTGAATGGCTTTATCAATAAAACTCTCACCCATTTTTACCATTTTGGACTAATTCGACTTATCGTAAATGGTGATTTCGATACTGTTGTAAGGCTTTCCGATTCATAAAGACTAACCATTTTTCGCAAATATTCTTCGCGTTTTTGTAATGATGACAAACTGGCTCGGGTTAATATTCTGCCATTCAACTGATAAGATTGTGCACCACTAACAATAGCTGTAATGGCTATTTGCACTTCTTCTAATTGTTCAGTGTAGGTTTTTATGGCCATTTTCATTTATCTTTCGACGTCGAATTATTTTTTTACTCAAGCTGTATTTAGGAAGCTCAGCGTGACTCAATGTTTTACCTGTAATCTCTCGCAAATACTGTTTTAGTTTTTCCCAATCTGGATTGACCAATTTAATTGCTGCGTAGTTATAAACCGCAATATCCAAAACTTCATTGCGAGCACGAATTTTTTTCCACTTAACTTCACCTTTTTCGGTAATTTTTTCTTCAGCTGTTAACTGTTCAAAGTACTCTTTGGTGTATTTTTTTGGAAAGTGATAATACCCAAATCCTGATTGAACTAGCGTTAAACGGTGATAAATAATTGATTTAATGCCATTAACACCCAAAATAATGGGGGTTATTTCTCTGGTTTTCTTCAGCTTTTCAATAAAATTAAAACCCGGTATAGCAGGTAAGCCCTCTTGCGCACGGCCTTTAACAGGTAAAACATTTCGCACTCGGTTTTTATGACAAAATTCATAAACAATTTGTGTTAAATAACCAGAATCTATGCAAGTTAATGAAATATCAAACTGAACACCATCGCTATTGGCATATTTTTTAAACAGGATTTTTTCTAAATCAACCCAAACACTTCGTTCATGGGGGGATCCGGGAATGATATAGTAACCAATTCCCCAAGATTCTTCATGCTCCCCCCAACCTTTTACTTCACACTCAAGCCTATCAGACTGAATATCTACCCCAGCTGTTAAAACAAGAACACCATCAGGAACAGTTGATGTATAGTCTTCGCGACGACTATAAAGGATATCTTCATCAACTGAAACACCTTCTTCTTTCCAAGTTCTAGCAAGCCGCGTATTCCAAAAAACTTTGAGTTTCTCTGGGTCGTTTTCAGCCTCAATGTATTCAGCAACAATTGTTTTTAAATCAGTCATCAAGCTCACTAAACTGGATGCATGAAACCCTGCAATACCAGTAAAAGCAGCTGTTGCTATCCAAACCCCTTCTCGGCAAATTCTAATCCGTTCATTTTCATCAATTAAAACACCACACTCAACACAAGCAATAGCGGCCGTGTCTGGCAATTGTTCAATACTGCTGTCTTTGTTTTTGCGCTTTACCCAGGTAACTTGTTCCCACTCTAAAACTTGTGATTCATCACAATGCGGACAGTTAACATAAAGCTGTCTTTTATCAGAATTCTCGTATTGACGTTTAATTTCAGAATCGTCGTCAAGAGCCGGAGTCGAGCAGAGAATAACTTTTCGATCTAAAAAGTTTGTTGTTCGTTTTTCTGCCAGCTGAATTGCATGGCCTTCGTAACCTGTTGAAGTTGGCATCCGATCAACTTCATCAGCATATACTCTTTTAATCGGTCTGCTGGATAACCCTGTTGGGCTTTTAGCACCAACAATGGCCAAATAACCACCCGGAAAACGCTTAGAAAGTTTTGTATTATCTTTTCCAGTGCCTTTTTTACGATTGAGTACTCTTTGTTTTAATGGTTGTGAAGACTCAAGCATCGGCAAAAGACGATCTTTTGAAAAATCACTCGCAAATTGCTCGTCAGGAAGCAAAAGTAACATTGATGACGGATCGAGATGAATATTTTTACCAATGTTGTTTAAAATACACTCTGTTTTGGTAATCTGTGCAGCAACCATAAACACCACTTTCCAGGTATCCTGGTCATCCATGGCATCCATCATAGCCTTGGCGTAAGGAACACGGTCACTATACCATTGTCCCGGCTCTGGACTTGTTGCGCTGGTTAGTATACGGTGTTTATCGGCCCACGCACTCGTTGTAGTTTCTGGTGGTGGTTCTAGAACTTTAAATGCGTTTTTTACAATCTCGAATGCATCCAAGCTGTCCTTGTCATTCGATCTCATATGATTCTAGATCTTCAGATTTAATACTGGCCAATGAATAAAGTGCTGATTTCACTTGTTTATCAATAATCAGTTTTGCTGTTTTATCATCTTTAGCAACACGAACAGCCTGAGCGATCTTAGATGACATTGCCATTAGTCTTGTTTTAGCCACTATGCAAGCTTCTGAAAAAACTGATAAAGCAATGGTTTTATCAACAAGTTCACCTTTTCGTTCGGCTAAATCCAGCTCTGCAATATTTGCTTTAGCAAGGGCCATTCTTTTTTTAGCATCATCTTCAGAAGCTGCTTTTAATGATTCAACCCGATCCTTGTGAAACTTAATAAAATTTTGAACAGATGCTGTTAACTCATATTTATTATTCTCAACTTTGACAGCAATGCCATCAGTTGCAAGTTGACCAATACGACTTTCATGAACACCGAGAATTAACGCCAGCTCTGCTCTTGATATAGTTGTTTTTTCGGTAATGATTGTTGGCTGAGATGGTAAAAGGTATTGCATCTAGCCTGTTTCTTTAAAGTAGGGCAATAACGATAATGGGTTTTTTTTATTTAATATCAGAGAAAGCTTGACCTTTTGCGTTACCCGCATGCCTGGTCCCCCTCTGGGAGTACCTTAAACCCCTATTGGCAGAAACACTCTCCAGACAAGGGTTTCAGACATCAGTCAATTAAGTCTAAAGCCTTGTCTACTTGGACCGGAAGAGTTTCCAAAGCAACGTGTTCTGTTATCTCTGGAAATTTGTAACGCGGTTTTAGTTTGACGTTAGGTTGCATAACATACATGAGATTTAAATAAGGTCTTGGCCATCCCTTTTTATCTTTACGGCCAGTTCGTTTCCAAATGGCGTCGATGTTGCCAATTTTATTTGAGCGAAAATATAAGTTTGGCTTGTCCAATAATGCTGATGGTTTTAAAGAGCGGATAATTTTTCCTTTTGAATTTTTCCCTGTTCTAACATTAATTCGCCCCTTGCTTGATGCAGCAATTGATAAAGAGTTGCCTTTCTGTGGTTTTTTTATACCACCATGAACTTGTTGGCCTATATTGTTATCAATACTAAAGACAGCGGCTTCCAATGTCTTTTTTTTAGCAGGTTTTATTCGAATCCCTTTTGCGATCCAGTTATTTCTAATGGTAAATTCTCTAGGTAATTCTTTACGCAAAGCAGTCTGAACAGTCTGACTTGTTTTAGTTAAAGCTTTAGCCAGTGCAAAAGGCAATTGACGTTTAACCTTTTGGTCTGCCCAGGTATTAAATTCAGAAGAGTTTAGTTTAAATGTAATACTCATTTTTTTAATAAATGACTTCTTTCAAAATAAAAGCGTTTAACGCTTTTCCTTCATGTTTTTTTTGAGCTTTAACAACCAAAGAGCCTTTTGAAGAATTTGTTTTATAGTTGTTAATCAGTTTTTGAAATGTTTCAAAGTGTTTGGGTTTAATGACATTTAATCGAATATCTTCAATTCCCTGATAATTTATTCCTCGCCAACACCTTACGTGACGTCTGCACTGAGAACATTTTCCCCGGTAAATAACTAAAGATTCGTAAGAGTGAGCATATCGACCAACCGCGATGATTTTATCCCAATGGGGTAAACTGACCATAGTATTGCAATGTTTCAATTGTGGCATGATTGTATACCTTTGGTTTTAGGCACAGTTATTCTGTGTCCCCGAATGGGTCAGTCTTACTGTCTCGATTGTCCTGTCTTACAATCCAGGTTGTAAGAGGGTGTCAAATAGAGGGATGCCAGTTTGTTCTGGCTAAGTTTTATAGCTACTTTCAAAAAAAAATAAAAGATAAAAAATAAAAAAAAATAACAACACACAACGGAAATTATTTTAATTATTTTAAAAACAATGTGCAGTAAATTTTTATTAAGAAAAAAGAAAAAAAAATACTTTTAAAAAACCTTCTCTCCTTTTTTCCTTTTCTTTTCCGCTTCTCCCCCATACCCCCCACATCACCAATACTTATCCTTTTTTTCTCTCTTCTATTTTTATTTTTTTGTTTTTTAAAATAAGTCTGTAAGTTATATTTGAAAATATCTAAAAAAGCTACATTTCTTATCACCCATCGCTCATACCACCAATATTAGCATTTGACAAAATTTACTTTAACGGAAGTTTTAAATTTGGGCAAGATTTTTTTTAAAATCAAGCTATAACTAGGTTTAAAGTATTTTTTCAGGTTTAAAAAAACCTGATTCTTTTTTTAAATCACTTTACTAAAGCAAAGCTATAGCATTTGCTATAAAAGCCAGTAGTTGTAGGCTTTTTAGTAGTTTTACTGTGTTTTGTGCATTTGCTTATGCGTTTGCTATGGCAAAGCTATGGCATTTGCTATAAAAGTCAGTAGCAACAAGCTTTTTAGTAATTTTACTGTGTTTTATGCGTTTGCTATGGTAAAGCTATAGCATTTGCTATAAAAGCCAGTAGCTGTAACGGTTTAAAGGAAAGCTTTAAAAAACCAAGTAATAACGCTAAAAAGTTTCTTGCGTTTGCCACAAAAAATAAAACCCTACTATAAATTTTACAAATTTAGGTTATTAACAAAACTGGTTCACTTGATAAAAGCAGGTAATTAAACATACGCACTTAAGGCTGCTTCAGAAGGTTAATAATCAGGGCTAGTTCTTTGATTCACTTCGTCAGCGGCTAGTGACTTGAATATATTAATAAAATCTATAACTTCTGGTTGATTAAGCCATGTAACTTCACCTTGATCTAAACCTTTTAGAAACGATTCTTGATCCGCTTCCTCTTCGGTTAGTGGTTCCCATTCTTGAGAGGTTAAGGTTTCATTTACTACTGAGTTAAGATCTCTTTTTTGATTTTCAACTATTTTTGCTACCATTGTCCGAAATAATGCTAGCGAATCTAAAACTTCTTGCTTAGCAGAATGATTAGCTTGGGTTGCATCTTTTTCATTAATTTGAGCAGTAATACCTTTAAAGAACAGATGGAACATAATAGGGTTTTGGAGAATTCTAGAAACAATAATATCTTTCTTTGACTTATACCCCTTTGACTTATACTCCTTCAACTTTTCACAAGCCCCTGCCAGGCAAGAAGCTTTATGATCTTTCAAATCCATACCCTCTGGCTTTTTTTTAAGGGAATCCATGTAATGCAGGTGATAAAAACATTAACAAAAAATCTTATACTATTGGTGAATATCTTAAAATATATTCAAATCAAAACATTTTGTCAAAATCATATTGCTTTTAACTCAGATCTGTAAAAAAATCATAAATGCTTTACCTTAAAAAACATTGATTTTATCAAAAATCATTAAAGCATCATCCCTACAAGCTTTAACCACTGCTTCATAATCCGGGCAATTTCTTACTTGACCAACCAGACGCTGGGTTTCCTCATCCTCATATAAAACAGTCACACTCAAAAGTAAATCAACCTGATGTTTTTTAAATCCCAATAAATTCTTGACGTAAGGTTTAAACGGTACTATATCTAGAAAAATTCCCTGAATAGAATTTGATCGATCAATCATTTCAAAAAAAGAATGAATCACATCAAGAAATGCCTGCTCTTGCTTTTGAAATGCATACTTCC
>JBCDLA010000082.1:0-10460 GCA_038745945.1 Cyanobacteria bacterium P01_H01_bin.74
ATATTTTTAAAGAGATTAATATGATGCGGGCTGTAATGTTTGTAGCCATTGGCGTCCAGCGGAATATTAAGGCCTAGGCTTTTTTCCCAGTTGGTCAGGTGACTTTCTTCAATATTGTATTTTTTTAAGGCGTCCAGGGTTTTGTCCAGTGTATACAAAACAACAGTTCCTCGTTCATCACTGAAAAATTAAACATAATTTATTGGCACAGACTGTAAAAGTAGCAATTAAAGTTATCAATTTTTTTCTTTTCACGCTTTAAAAAGGATTATGAATCCAGTTGAATAGCAAACTTATTATTACCTTTTATTTAATCATACTGCAATTTAACGTTTCATGGGGCTTTTTTAGGACAGTCATTGCATTCATTCAGCCAGGCCCTAAAAAATCTAGCGCAACAGGGTGTTATTAATATCATTAAAGAGTATAAATCCAATTAAGGCTAGCATACCCACAAAGCCAACTTGGGTTACCCTTTCCCGAAGCTCCTGTTTGACGGGAGAGCCCTTAACCAACTCAATCAGTAAAAAGAAAATATGCCCCCCATCCAGCGCAGGGATGGGCAAGAGATTCATCACGGCCAAAATAATACTAATAATGGCGGTCAACATTAACCCCACCTGGATGCCATTCTGGTTGATCAAGGTTGCCCCCTGATCGACAATCCTGATTGGCCCTGCCAGCTCAGTCAGCGGCATCTTTCCGGCAAATAACTGTCCAAATGCCTGAAACTGTTTAACAATCACATCAATAAGATAAGTTGTAGTTTTGGTTGCACCGACAGCAATGCTTTGAACAGGTTCATATTTTGGCCGGGCCGACAGCTGAATGCCAATGGTCCCTTTATCTGACGGGGTAACTGTCAGGGTGACGGTTTTGTTTTCCCGCTGAACTTTAAGGGGGGTTTGCTTCATTTTATTTTCCCCAAGCATGGCCTTTAATTGCTTGACCCGGTTTTCATAGGTCTGAGCAGTTAAGGGCTTTTGGCCCACAGCCAGAATTTCATCGCCTTGCTGAATGCCAGCAACAGCAGCCGGGCTATTTTGGCCTATAAGTTGTCCAATTAACACATTTTTTTCTGCCTCACCCGTTGGGATTCCCCAGTTCATAAACACAAGAAACAAAATGCCCCATCCCAAAATGGCATTGACCGTAACCCCAGCAATCATGACCGAAAAACGGGCAATCCAGCTGGCATTTTCAAAGCGTTCCGATGAATCTTTTGGCAAGTTGTTGTCTGGATCATCGTCCGGGAAGGAAACATAGCCCCCAAACAAGCATGCATGAACACAGTACTCAACTTCGCCAATTTTTTTCGACCACAACGTCGGCCCAAAGGGCAGGCCAAATCCAAACCGTTGGACTTTAATGCCAAAAGCGCGGGCCACAAAAAAATGGCCCATCTCATGAGCAATGATAAGCACACTGATAAAAACCAGCATGGCAACAATGCCGCCCAACCTGTCCAAAGATGGTAGCGCAATAGCTGGCCAGAATTGCGGAAATAAAGCTGGCGAAGGTGATGTAAGCAAAGAGACTACAGAATGCATCATGGATTAATTGGGCCTCAGGGTATTGTTGACAACTGAAAAAGCGATTGCAACCAGGAAAAACTATCTATCTTATAGTGTATCAAAAGTCCAGGCATTCGTCTTACTGGAAATTTACTTTAAGAACATCTTGTCTGTCACGTTTAAAAAGAAAAAAAATTTAAGAAAAAAGGAAAAAGTGCTTTGAAAAAAGCGGGGGGGCAAAATAACAGCGTGCACAAGCCCTCAAGAAGCTTAAATGCTTTCTATCCCCAAGTCTGGTTTTAACATACCGTTTCTTGACGCTGGCTTTTTTCAACCGTAAACTAGAATTAGATAATATTATTAGTATTTTTTAGGTTTAAGCAATTTTACGTTTAATTATTTGAGAGAGGTACCTATATGTCTTCTTCGGCATCAGACAGTGATCTTTTCTCGTTGTTAGCTGGGCTTGTCATTGGTTTGCTGGGTGGCAGCGTTGTGGGTCTGTTGTATTCTCCTAAATCAGGCGATGCGTTGCGGCAAGACTTTAACAGTCTGGTCCAAAGCCTACCAGAACGCCTCAATGATCCCAACTGCAAGACCAAAGCGTTTATTGAAAAAGCCCGGGTTTCTATTGAAGATACGGTTGATCGCTTTAAAGAAGACAAAGCCGCCAGCAAGATGGCCAAGGCCAAAGCCCAAGAAATGGCTTCAGCAGGGTATGAGCTAAACTGATGCCAATGCAATTAACACAGGAAAAACAACCATCATGATTCCTCAAGACAGCGTTCAAGCTGAACTAACGCATTTAATTAAAGTCAGCTGGATATTGCTTGTACCAGCAGGGCTGTTGTTGTGTGGTATTTTTTACAAACTTTTTTTATTGCTGAACGGCCTCTGGTCATTTTTTAATTTGGCCCAATACGAGTTGTCCCCGGCCCTGAAAGATATCCGCCTAATCACAGAAAATATGGAGTCCCTGAGCAGCAAAGCTGTTTCCAGCGTTGAAAGTGTTGAAAAGGGCTTTTCAGTAACGGGTTCAGCCTTTAAAACAGCCGGTGAATCAGTATCAGGCAATGCCGGTAAATTTTTGGCAACTTTAAAACGCGTTTTTAACCGCTAAAATATGGGGCAACACTATCGACCCCACAGATTACAAAAAAACTGTATTCAAAAAAGGAGTTCTCTATGTCAAACGCAACAGAAAAACTATTATCCGGTATGCTTGTGGGCGGATTGCTGGGCGTCGTCATTGGCATGCTGTTAGCCCCGCGCGCCGGCAAAGAAACCCGGGCCATGATGCAAGAAGAAATGGGCAAACGCTACGATGACTCCACAAAAAAACTGAAAGAAACAGCAGAAACCGTTCAAAAAACGGTGAAAGAAGAGACCAGTAAAATGGGCAGCAAGCTGAGTGATTTATCGGGCAAGCTGGAAACCGCCGGCAGAGAAACCCTCGAACGTTTTAAGCAAAAGAAAAACGAAAATGAGAAAGAAGAAGTTGCTGCTGGTACAGTTGTTGACTTATAAACAACGGATTCAACACAGCAAATTGGGCGAAGCCTGAACAATTCTGCAAGTAAATTAAATTCCCCCATTTGATGGAGTTTTAAGCGGCTTATTAAAGGGTTTAAGCGATAATCCGAAAAATTGAATAGAATACGAAGAGAACAAAAGAAAATTTGCTTTTGTTCTCTTTCTGTTGGGTTCTTTTTCTTTTAATGATAACCACCTGTAGTTAACTGCCGCTTACCATAACGTCACGGTCATTCAACAATGACAACCAGCCTTTTTATTTCTGCTGATATCGAGGGGACTTGCGGCACTGTCGCGCCTTATCAGTGTGTCATTTCTGACAGTGATTCTTCAGCCTACTACCGGGCTGTTGAGCAATTGGCCCTTGAAATTGAAACAGTTTGTAACACCGCCTTTGAAGTGGGTGTGGACCGCATTGTGGTAAACGATGCACACCACTGTATGACCAATCTGCGCCTAAATCAGCTTGACCCAAGAGTGTCACTGGTGACTGGAAAACCAAAGTCTTGTGCAATGCTTTCGGGCCTCGATGAAATTTTTTCTGGGGTGATTTTATTGGGCTACCACGCCAGGGCTGGCACGCGAGATGCTGTATTGAGCCACACTTTTCATGATGATATTTTTGAACTGACCCTAAACGGTGTGCCCTACGGTGAAGGCGGATTGAATGCCCTGTATGCGCAAGTGGTTTTTGGGTGCCCGACACTATTAACCAGTGGTGACAAAGCCTATTGCAAAGAGATGGACGCCCACAGTGGCGGGGCTATTCTGACGGTTGAAACCAAAGTGGGCTTGTCTGAGCGTGCCGCCATTTGTCACCCCTGGCAGCAGGTCAAGGGATCCTATGAAACAGCGGTTCGACAGGCTTTAAAACCCCGTCCTGAAGGTCAGGAAGGCTTCTATCTAACGTACCCTAGTACACCATATACCATGCAGATCACCTTTACATCAGCTTGCAGTGCCGACCGTGCCTGCTTAAACCCGACATTTAAACGCATTGATGGCCGAACCATTGCCTTTACCCACGAGAACTTTAAAACCTTGTACCAGATGCTACAAGCCTGTTACAGCATGATTTAAAAAAACAGCCTATGCCTCTTTGCCTGGCTCCTTATAAGCCAGGCAAAGAGGCATTCATAATCACCGACTTTAAAACGCCAACCAGCTCGGTATCGTAAAGGGTTTGTCGGCCTTGGCCAATCACGGGCAGGGCATCAATGGCCTCATAGGTGTAAGGGCGGAACGGTCGCTCGTGTGTCAGTGCTTCATAGACATCAGCCAATGCCAGCAAGCGCCCACCGATTGAGATTTCACTGCCGCGCTTCTGGCTCGGATACCCCTTGCCGTTTAGGCGCTCGTGGTGCTCGCTGGCCCAGAGAATTATATTATCAAAGCCAGGCAGGCCTTTAAAAATTTCAGCGGTGTGCCGCGGGTGGTCATAAATAGACAACTTGTCCTCCAGCGACAACTGCTTGGGTTGAAACAGTATGTGTGCCGGGGTTGCCAGGTGACCAATGTCCATAATCAAGCCAGCCAGATACAGTTCTCCCTGTTGCTCGGGATGAATTTCAATAGATTGAGCTAAAGAAGCCGCCAAGGTTGCCACCCGTTTTGAGCGCCCGTCTTTATAACCTGCCATCGTAGCATCTGCCGATTCACTGAGTGCTGTTAAAATAGAAAGAACCGCATCTTCAGACAAAGCAACGTCTCGCTGGGGTAGCAGGGCATCCAGCATGGTTTCAACATCCAAGGTATGCAACAGGCGCAAGAAATCATCGTTGGTGGTTATTAGGGATGAAAAGACCTGAATTACTTCAGGATCAAATTTACCCGGTGCTTTAATTTCCATAAAGCTTTCCAAGGCCTGCTTGCGTGAAACCAGTGTGGAAGCATCTTTGACAATGGTTTCCAGAATGCATTCAACAACATCAGCAAATGTCAGAATTTTAGCACCCAACGGAATTTGCTCAGCAGAAAGGCCAAACGGATAACCTGAGCCGTCACAAAGTTCGTGGTGGGACTCAATCAGGGCTGTCACATCCGATGACAATCGCAGTGCTGCAACAAAGGGCTTGGCATACAGCGGGTGTTGTTGAATAAAATGGGTCAAATTGTCAGTCTGCATCTGGTCTGCGGGTTTACTGATTACTTTGGCATTCAGCAAAGCATGCTCCTGGTACAGGGTCTTTTCAGAACCATTGGGGGGCAAGTGCCTGACAATTTCTGGGGTAAGGCGGGCAAAGCCAATATCGTGAAGCAATGCTGCATACACAATGCTGGCGACATCCCGGTTGGGTAACTGCATTATTTTTGCAATCGATCCGGCAATGACTGCGGTTTTAAAAGAAGCACGCGGTGTTTTTGCTTCCAGCAAATCCATGGCCTTGGCACAGACTTTAACCAGATGATTCAAGGATAAGGAAGTTGAGGAAGCCACCGGTTTGGCAGGCTGCTTTTGAGGGGTTGCTGCTGAAACAGTCTGTATGATTTTTGAAAACGCCGTCACGCGTTCGTCCTCTTTGGCCAATCATTTTAAAAAAGCTTGCCCCAGCAAAACGCCCTAGACAATACTCAAGTCGCTATTGTAATACAACGGCCAGCCAAAAGGAATCGCAATTTACAGAAGCTGCTCCGTCAAACTGGTATTTAAACCACTTGGTCGATGGATTCTTTTTTAAGACCCTCTATTCTTACTGTAGTGGAATTTTCATACAGTTCAATCAATTGCATTGTTTTTACTCCCGTTAAAACGGGTTCACCAAATCAACAGAGTGGCGTTTCAATCGTCTTGGGCAACAGGGCTATATTTCGACTGTAAGCAAGGATTGCTGGGTTATATTATATTTCAGGGTATTACCGTAAAAATGCATTGCTTAAAAAACAGAAAGATTTTGTTGATGAAAAAGTATTGCTTTGAAACAGCATCCTCCTTGACAGGGGTTAAAATCGCATTAACACTGGCAGTGGTTTCACTTTCAACACTGAGTTATGCAGAGAATCATCGGTTGCAGGGGATTTCATTTTTCCAAACCACACCTGATAAAACAGAAATTCGGCTGGAATCCGGTAGCATTCTGCCGATTAAAACGGTCCAGGCTTCTGTCAACCAAATTGTGATTGAGCTTGATCAAATTATCATTGATGAAACTGTGAAAACTGACTTTTTACACAACAGTACCATTAGCCATGTTGTTTTAAAACCAGTCAGCAAAAATAGAGCCAGGCTAACTATCCGGGGTAAAGATCTTGGAAAGCCAAGCATTAGCTTTGCAGACTATCAACCTGATCAGGCAAGCAATGATGCCATGTTGACTGGTCGTCATCAAATTATTGAAGACATTGCCCCACCCACTGTTTTTGGAACAAAACCAAATCGGTCTGAGGCATCGCGTTTGACAAGACCCACGTTAACCGGCCCCGATAGCATTCAGCCTGCAGTCAGTCAGATAGCCACAGAAAGAAGTCCAGACAATTCATTGGGGCAGCCTGCTGTAAATAAAAATAGCAGCTCTTGGCTGACAGGCTTAAAACAGCAAGAAGTTTCTATTGAAGATAAAACAGTACCAAATCTTTCTACCAAATCGAGCCGGGCAAGTCTGACAATTGCGCAGGCAGCCAACAGTATGGTTAGCGTTTCTGGTACTGCTGTCAGAACTCTTGTCGAAAAGTACAATCAGTTAATAAAACCCTATGCCCCTGAAATAGGCTGGGCCAGTCTTGTGGTTTTGTTGTTTGGCATTGCAATGGGTGTTGTAAGAAAACGCTTGTTGACTCGCAAGCAAAGGATAAGAGACGTATTCTTTGATGAAGTCGATACAGATGATTTTTTGACCCAGGCTTCGGTGAGGTTTCGCCAAGCAGCCAGGCAGTACCGAGAAAAACACGGCTTCACTGGTAACCCAAACTATGAACATCTTGATCAGGCTGAGCCCCTAGATATGCAGACCAATCAGCGGTCCAATTCGGCCATTGGGCTAAATGGTCTGGGATTGACTAATAAATCACCAAACAAACGGGGTCAATTTTCATCACAGGCTGATGTGCCCTCTCCGTTGCAAAGGCAACCAGAAAAATTCGAGGTGCCCCATAAAAAAATGGATAATCCGCTAATGGACCTGGTTGCCGAAATTCAAGCCAAAAACAACCAGACACAGTCAAAAAAGCCGCCTTCGTCTTTGCCTGTAAAACAAGCGGCAAAACAGTATCAGACGAACGGACTTTTCATAAAAAACAGTGTGGAATCCAAGCAAAAGTCAGGCAGGCAGACGCCTTTTGCTCTAAACAAAAATGTACAGCCAAAACCATCCCCTGACAACAAGCAACCTACAAACCGCGCCCTGTTGGGAAAGCAAAAGCAGTCGAAAACTATCTCGAAACCTACATTCAACAGTGTACCTGCTGGTCAGGCGATTCAGCGCACGTCCCCTGATCAAAACGGAAAACCTTTCTATCAGGCAGAAACGACAATGCCGTCCAAAACCAAATTGGCAAAGCCTCAAAGAGCGGGACAGCCCCAGGTTGGTCAAAAAGATGGTACATTGCCCGACAACCCTGAAGTCCTAAACTTTTTGCGCAATGTGGCAGAACTGATGGAGGGGGATGGGAACAAAACAATGGCAAACAGCATTTATAAAAATATTGGCTCAGTGCGTTAATTTTTAAAATCAGGGAAAACTTATCCCTTGGGTTGAGTAATTCATTCAGAACAATTGACCAGCTGGCCGTTATTTTTGGAACGTCAAACAATTATAATGGCAATGGCCTTAATTGCTGTGTGTTGGTAATAGCACTTTAAGAAGTTAATAATGGGTTAAGGGGTATTGAATGAAAAAAACAGTAAATACCATACAAAAAACAAGCAAAATCCAGGCAGATACAGGGTTACACAAAGCATTATGCGCGCAATTTGATACTGGTAAATCGGTAAATGCTGACGACTATTCGGAGAGCAAGGGGGTAGTCAAGTTTTCGACCCTTAAACGATTCCAAAATCCAGAATTAAGCGGGAAAGCCCGTTTTCGTTAATGCTTTCTTAAGGCCTCAATTAATTTCCCTAAATGGCAATGCTGTTTATGCTAAGTAGTAACACCAAAAAGTAAAATAGAGCATTAAAAAAGTTATTATATAATAAAGCAAAGCCTTTTTTAAAAATTTGCATTTTTAATGGGGGAACATCTACTATAAGAGTTACTTTTATGCAGACTAAACGCTTTGTTAATCAATTAATCCATCAATGAGAGATACGTCCCCACTCCCAATAGAAAAGCTAAAAACCCTTCGACAATGGATGATAGTGCATAACCTGGATGCTTTGATTGTCCCTACAGCTGATGAGCACTTGAATGAGTACTTGCCTCCAAACCGGCAACGCAGACAATATCTTACAAATTTTACAGGGTCTGCAGGCGATTGTTTGGTTACCCAACAAGACGCTTATGTTTTTGTGGATTCCCGCTATTACCAGCAAGCCGATCAAGAAATTGACGCCAGCTGTTTTTATACCCAAAAACTGGGCTTGACTGGTGCTCTTGGTTTGACCGCGCAACTGGCCGCCATTCTAAAAAACCCAAATACAGGAACGCACAATAAAACAAACGCTCAATACACCATTGGTATTGATCCCACAACGGTTTCTGCCAAAACTGCATTAAATCTGATAGAGACCGTAACCCCACTGGGGGCACAATTACTGCCCACTGAAACAAATGGGGTAGACAGCATCTGGTCCAATCAGCCTGAGTCAGTATTCTCTGAAGTCATAGCATTACCAGACCAGGTTGCCGGTCAAAGCGCTGCAGAAAAAATAAGCAAGCTTCAAGACCAATTGCAAGTGAAATATTCTGCAGTATTGCCTATAATTAAGCTTGATCAGATTGCCTGGCTGTTTAACCTGCGGGGGCAGGATATCCCCTATAACCCTATCTTTTCAGCCTATTGTATTATTATGCCAGATAGCGCAACCCTTTTTGTTGATTCCAGTCGATTTGCGCCAGGTGTGTTGTCAGGCCTTCCGGGTTCAGTCAATGTTTTACCCTATCAAGATTATTTTAAAATATTAGGCAGACTGGTTTCTGAAGAAAATACGGCTGGAAAGAGTATTCAGCTGCCTGTGGCGCAAGTTTGCTGGCAGACCTATCGTACTATCCAACAGACTGTCCAAAATTTGCACCCGACCATGCTCAGCACTCCCAGTACTGGGCAAAAAGTGAAGGTTCCAGATCAGCAAAATAATATAAAAACAGCGCTCAAACCGCATGAAATCCCCATTGCCCCTGTCCCTGTGCATCCGGTTGATTCTTTAAAAATGATAAAAAACCCCGCTGAAATGAACGGGATGATTTTAGCCAATCAAAAAGCAAGCCGGGCAAAAATCAGAGCTTTGTGCTGGCTGGAGAATGAAATCGGTCAAAACAGACCCGTTTCCGAAAAACAGTTTGCGGATTATCTAGAGAATCTGTACGCAGAAGAAGCAGGGTTCAGGGGTTTAAGCTTTAATACCATTGCTGCAACAGGAGGCAACGGGGCTATTGTCCATTACGGTACGCCTGAGGATAAAAATTTTTTAGAAAAAGGCCATTTGTTCTTAATTGATTCAGGTTGTCAGTTTTTGGGCGAGACATTTGGCGGTACAACCGATGACACCCGAACTGTTTTTATTGGCGCTGCCAGTCAGGTAACGGAAAGACAAAAACATTGCTATACGGCTGTTTTGAAGTCACACATTGCCGCAGCCCGTCAAGTCTTTCCAGAGGGGACACCGGGCAGTGCGCTGGATGCCATAACCCGCGGGCCATTGTGGCAGAATCAACTTGATTTTGGCCATGGCACCGGTCATGGGGTGGGGGCGTTTCTCAATGTGCATGAGGGGCCCAATGGTATCCACAGCAGGGCAAGCACCCCGCTTGAAGTCAGGATGGTAACCAGCATTGAGCCCGGTTTTTATGCGCCCAACTGGGGTGGTATTCGGCTTGAAAACCTGTACCGTGTGATTAACGTTGATGACAATAAGCCATCAAGCAATCAAAAAGTGCCTTCCCAAAAAACCGGACCAGAAGAGAGAGCGTGGTTAACAGTTGTATCTTTAACCCTGATTCCGTTTGACCCGAAATTAATCGACTGGAAAAAACTGACAGAGCCTGAGTTGATTTGGTTAAAGTGCTATAATTCAGTCATTCTTGAAACCTTGCTTCCCACACTGGAAGAAAAAGAAGCGCAATGGTTAAAGGACACTTGTGCCGTTTTAGGTTAAAAAATAAGGCATTGGTCATTTAGCATAGATAGGTTTCCCAGTTTGGTGTAAAGAAGAGCATCACTGTGGCCTGTACCATGTGCAAAGCTTTTGAATAACAGAAGGTTTTCCGTCTGAATCGAGCCAGGTAGTGGCGAATTCGACTATTCAGGCTTTCCACACCC
>JBCDLA010000083.1:0-10073 GCA_038745945.1 Cyanobacteria bacterium P01_H01_bin.74
AAACCTATGGCAGTAAAAGATGTTGATTTGTCCTCAAACACAGCCCAGGAAGACAGTAACTTGGCTGAGCGCAAAAAGGTATTAAGCTATGCCCTTGAAAAAATAGAAAAAGATTATGGCAAGGGTGCCATCATGAAGCTTGGAGACAGGCAGGTTATCAGTTTGGATGCGATACCGACCGGTGCCTTAGCACTGGACTTAAACTTAGGGGTTGGTGGTCTTCCGCGAGGACGTGTGGTTGAAATTTATGGACCAGAGTCCAGCGGAAAAACAACGCTAACTTTAAGTGTTATTGCACAAGCGCAAAAAAATGGGGGAATTGCAGCTTTCATCGATGCCGAGCATGCCTTAGATCCTGAATACTCAGCCAAAATTGGGGTCAATGTTGCTGAATTGTTAGTCAGTCAACCTGATACTGGGGAGCAGGCTCTTGAAATTACAGAGCAATTGGTTCGTTCAGGTGCTGTGGATATTGTTATTATCGACTCGGTTGCCGCCCTTGTGCCGAAAGCTGAGATTGAAGGTGAAATGGGAGATTCTCATGTTGGATTACAGGCCCGTTTAATGTCTCAAGCGTTGAGAAAACTAACAGCGATTGTTGGAAAAACCCGGACAACGGTTGTATTTATCAATCAGTTGCGCCAAAAAATAGGGGTGATGTACGGCAATCCAGAAACAACAACTGGGGGAAATGCCTTAAAGTTTTATGCCAGTGTTCGTTTGGATATACGCCGCATTGAAACTTTGAAAAAAGAAGGGTCCGAATACGGCATTCGGGTGAAGGTTCGGGCCGTTAAAAATAAAATAGCCCCTCCCTTTAAAGTGTGTGAATTTGATATCCTTTTTGGGCAAGGGATCTCAAGTGAAGGCTGTATTTTGGATGTTGCTACTGATATGGGAATCGTTAAAAAAGCAGGAACCTGGTACAGTTACAATGATGCAAAAATTGGTCAAGGTAGGGAAAAATCTCGCGATTATTTGAAAGAAAACCCAGAAATTATGATAGAAATTGAGCAAGCAGTCAGGGCAAAAATTGCTGCACAACGGGAATCTGTACTGGCTGAATAGACAGTTAAATAAGACGACAAAAATACTATCTAGAGATTTCTGCCAAGTAAGATACCTGGTAATTGTCCTAAATACTAAATCTGCTGAAACTATAAAAGCGGCATCGTTAACCAAAACAACACGACAAGTGTAAACAATATGCCTGTAGTTATCCCCAAATTACATTTAAATAGAACATCAGTTGCTAATCGAATGCTTGCACTCAAAATTAATTGAACAAGTTATGACGGTTAAAATGGATGAGATGTAGTACTTTACCCAAAAAAACTTAAAGTGTTGTCTCTGGCTTGGCTAGAACAGAGAGCAAAAACGCTATAAAACCTTCTACCATTCAGTGGTATTACATAGGGTATTAGCCAAACTAAAACCTTTTTTAACCCTAGCTAAAAGTCGTATTTATATTAAATGAGCAACACTCTTAATTAATGATACAAATTTACAGAAACTTGTACCAAAGAAATGCAAGTGTTATAGTACAATCCAGTTTCGTTAAAGGCGTGCCGATGTGGCGGAATTGGTAGACGCGTCGGTCTCAAAAACCGATAGTGAAAGCTGTGCCGGTTCGATTCCGGCCATCGGCATTTTAAAATAGCTTAGGGGCATATTTTAAATTATAAAAACTCTTTATAATCTTTTCCTGTCCATATTTTCTCTAGCTCTTTTTTTAGCAGCCTTATTTTTTGTTCATAAATAAATTCCGCCTCTGCTTTTAGAATTTTAATTAAACTGGCTTAATTAGATTATGTATGAATACACAGCGTCATTCTGAAAAACTACAACCTGCGACTCCCAGCATTTGCAACAATATTACGGAAGCCATTGGCAATACGCCGTTGGTCAAGTTGAACCGAATGTTTGCTGAATTTCCTGAAATTACGGTCCTTGCCAAAGTGGAATTTGTTAACCCAAATGGATCTATGAAAGACCGGATTGCTTTGCAAATGATTACCCGGGCTGAAGCAGCAGGTCTTATTCAACCAGGGGATACCCTGGTTGAACCTACCAGTGGCAATACCGGGCTGGGCCTTGCCATGGTCTGTGCGGCAAAAGGCTACAAGCTGGTGATTACTATGCCGTTAAAAATGAGTGAAGAAAAACGGCGGTTAATTCGGGCGTTTGGGGCTGAATTAATTTTGGCTCCCACTGAGCTGGCCCACGATCATCCTGACAGCTACATTGAAGTTGCAAAGCGCATTGCCAGAGAACGCCCCAACACACACATGCTAAACCAATATGAAAACCCAGGCAATCCTGAAGCCCATTACATCAGCACAGGACCAGAAATCTGGGCACAAACCGGCGGCAAGTTTGACTATTTTGTCAGTGGTATGGGCACTGGGGGAACCATAACCGGCATTGCTTCTTTTTTTAAAGAAAAAAACCCGGCCATTCAAATCATTGGTGCCGATCCGGTGGGGTCTATTTTTTCAGGCGGACAACCCGGACAGTATCTGGTCGAGGGTATTGGCTATGATTTCTGGCCAAAAGTATTCCAGCCTGATTTGGTCAATAAAATGTACACAATCACAGACAAAGACTCTTTTACAGAAGCGCGGCGCATAACCCGTGAAGAAGGGCTGCTTGTGGGTGGCTCCTGCGGAACGGTTTTGGCAACGGCGCGTCAGTTTTTAACAGAACACCGCAATGAGATTGCCGGAAAAACCCTGGTCTTAATGCTACACGACAGCGGGCGAAATTACGTTTCTAAAATTTATAACGACGAGTGGATGGCTGAAAAAGCCATGCTCGATTAAGAACGGACGAATTTTCCGGCTTGCTTCTATTTTAAACTATTTTTAAGGAGGATGTGCCGTGCATATCAACACCAAACTGATACACAGCCACCAGCACCCTGATCCGCAGACTGGTGCTGTCATTAACCCCATTTACCAGACCACCACATTTGCACAGGAAGATGCTGCCTGCCACAAGGGATGGGATTATTCTCGGTGTGGAAACCCCACAGTGGATGTGCTTGCCGGTGTTCTGGCAGATATTGAGGGTGGGGCTTACGGCTATTGTTTTTCAAGCGGAATTGGGGCATTGGTGACATTGTGCAATGCCACTCTCAATCCAGGAGATCATGTGTTGTTGGGTGATGACGTTTATGGCGGAACATTTCGCTACATTACCAAAGTCCTTTCACGGTTTGGGGTGGATCCTGAATTTATTGATATGACAGACAGCAGTACTGTTGAAGGGAAAATCAAGCCCAATACCCGGCTTATTTATATGGAAACCCCCTCTAACCCGTTGCTAAAGCTGGTTGATATTCAAGCCATCCAGGCCATTGCCGCCAAGCAGAACATTTTAACGTGTGTTGATAATACATTTGCAAGCCCGTGCCTGCAGAATCCCATTACTTATGGGGTCGATATTGTGCTGCACAGCACAACCAAATACATTGGCGGTCATAGTGATGTGGTGGGGGGTGCCCTGGTTTTAAAAGACGATCGAATCAACGATGCCATCCGGTTTCATCGCAATACACTGGGAGCAACCCCTGACCCCATGAACAGCTGGCTGACTCTGCGCGGGCTTAAAACCCTGGGCGTTCGAATGAACACCCATTCCAGCAATGCGTTGGCACTGGCAACCTGTCTGGCGGAACACCCAAAGGTTGAAACGGTATTCTATCCGGGTTTACCATCGCATCCCCAATATGCACTTTTTAAACAACAGATGCAAGCTGGCGGTGGTATGATTTCTTTTCGTGTTAAAGGCGCTGAAGCTGAGGCAAGAACGGTCATGAAAGCAATGCAGGTGTTTACGCTGGCTGAAAGCCTGGGTGGAGTGGAGTCATTGGTTGAGCATCCGGCATTGATGACACATGCATCAGTTGATACAGATGTCAAAACCAAACTGGGCATTACAGACAATTTAATTCGGCTGTCTGTTGGAATTGAAGCACTGGATGATCTAAAAGCGGACTTGGCCCAGGCGCTTGAAAAAATCTGAGGCTGTTTTCCGAAACGACTCTATTCTATATAAGCTTTTTATTTCTATTCAATCTATTCTATTAGATTTTCCATGCCATAAGTCAGGCCTTTTAATGCCAGAACTTTGTGAATACAAAGCACAATACCCGACATGAAGCACGTTCGGTCAATCGTATCATGTTGAATGCGCAGTGTTTGCCCTGGGGCACCAAACAAAACCTCTTGGTGGGCCAGTGAGCCCGGTAAACGCACACTATGAATATGAATGGCATCGCTTTGTCCGGTTCTTGCTTTGGCTCCTCGTGCACCCGGGTGGCTTTCGGTTTCTGTGGCATTGGTTTGACCAAAATGAGATTGTGCGTCCTGCATTAATGCGGCTGTTTTGAGTGCTGTCCCACTGGGCGCATCGGCTTTTTGGTTGTGGTGGCGTTCAATAATTTCTGCATGGGGCATATATTTGGCAGCCAGTTGCGCAAATTTCATCATTAAGACCGCCCCCAGCGCAAAATTGGGAACCACCAAACCGCCAAGCCCTTTTTGAGTCAGCTGCTCATCCAGCAGGGTCAGTTGCTCAGACGTCAGGCCTGTTGTGCCAATAACCGGGCGGACATCCGCATTAATCATCGTTATGGCGTTAGCAAAGACACTGTCGGGTGTGGTCAAATCAACACAAACATCGGGTTGGGTCTCTGAAAGTAAATCGGTCAGGGCATCACTGAAAGGCAGTTGAAGCAGGGCGGTTTGAATTTTGTGGGGCTCAGTATTATTAGTATTAGTGCTTTCAGGCGTTTTCAAGTTTAGCCAGTCACCTACTGTTTCTCCTGGATTGACTTGCCGGGTGGTAACCCCTACCACTTTTATTTCCGGCGTTGTGCATAGGGTTTTTAAAAGCGTTGTTCCCATTTTCCCCTTGGCCCCGGTAACAACGACAGTAATGGGCGGGTTCTCTGAAAATTTTTCCGGGGATGTCATCTGCTTTTTGTCCTGCTGTGTTTTTTGAGTTTTCTATGGTTTGCGTTGTATTGCTACATTATCTGAACGGCTGTGTTGTTTTACACTAGTGCATTTTTAATACAGCAGTGATTGTTGTATGTATTTTACCTAAAACCAGCGGCACAAAGAACCCAATGGCCCCAAAACCATTGAAACTCCTTTGGCAGAATGCGAATCGCCCAGTGTGTTGGTTAAACACATATTTTCAGTTGAAAAAGATAAACGGCTGAGCTGAAATTCAGAAGAAATAAAGAAAAAGCAAAGCTTTCTGTAGAATGTTGCAATTGCTTTGTGTTTTGTTAACAATAATAGCCCCAAATTAAAGCGTTTTTCTCTAACAGAATTATTCTTTTATTGGTATTAGTTTATTTTTTACTTAGCACATGATTAATTAATCCTGAAAAGAGGTTTGCTGTATGTCAGTGACAATGTATGGGCGCACAAATTACCTGCCGTATGCTTCAAGAGTCAAACAAGCCCCCCTGCCAAAATTTGCATCACAAAAGAATTCAACCCCTTATTCTTCTCAACAGCAACGCTTTAGTGGTTGCTCTGTCCGCCCCCGTTCAATGCATCCTTCAGCATTAAAACTTAAAAACTAGTGTGGTCTAAAAAATATAACAAGTGGTCTAAAAAAATCGGTTAAAAGCCAGTAAAATTATTCTGTTCTGGGGGTTTATAAAGCTTCAAAGAATTTTATTAGACAAGCTGTTTTAAATACTCTTTTAGCTTGCTTGTTCGTTAACAGCCCTGTTTCTTTAAAATAACTCTTTTTTTAAAAACAGGCCTCATAACTGCTCGCAGAAAAAATAAGTTTTTACTATGATAGACCACACAACTGATGTGACTGTTGTTCTATCTTACATTCTGTAATATGCGTGTTGTTATTAATGACCACTCCGTCAAGGCCAGAAACTGCATCCGAATTCAACGATGTAACCCGCCAGGAACCCTACCAGCACCGTGGGTTCTGTAAACGCATTATCCCATGTCTTGATGTTTCAAATGGGCGAACCGTCAAGGGCATTCAATTTTCTCAATTGCGTGATGTTGGCGATCCCGTTGAACTGGCCAAACAATATCAGGAGGATGGGGCTGATGAGCTGATGTTCCTTGATATTTCAGCCACCGTTGACGGGCATGAAACCATGGTCTCGGTTGTTCAGGCGGTTGCAACAGAATTATCGATTCCATTCAGCGTTGGCGGCGGCATTCGAAGGTTGGCTGATGCCAAAGCCCTACTAGATGCGGGTGCTGATAAGGTTTCAGTCAATTCTGCAGCGGTTAAAACCCCTGCCTTAATCACAGAAATCGCCAATGCCTTTGGCTCACAATGCTGTGTTCTGGCTATTGATGCACGATTAAATACAACAGGAAACTTAGCATTTACGGAAGTCTTAACCCATGGCGGAAAGAAGCCCACGGGCAAAGAAGTTCTGACCTGGGCCAAAGAAGGGGTAGAACGGGGTGCAGGAGAAATACTGCTGACCTCCTGGGACAGAGACGGAACGCTTGACGGCTTTGACCTGCCCTTAACCCAGAGGGTATCAGCACAACTGTCGGTTCCAGTCATTGCATCAGGTGGGGCAAAAGACCCAGACAGTTTTGTTGATGTTTTTACTGCTGGTTGTGCTGATGCAGCCTTGGCTGCCAGTATTTTTCATGATGGCCGGTGGAAGATAGCGGCATTAAAACGCGTCTTAATGGAACGAGGAATTACAGTTCGGCAATGATTGTCCCCAGTATTGATTTAATGAACGGCCAGGCGGTTCAGTTGCGGCAAGGCAAGGACCGCATTATTACGGCAGACGAAGATCCAATCTCTTTGGCCAAACGCTTTAACCGGTTTGGCGAGTTGGCGGTTATCGACTTGGATGCAGCCTTGAGCAAAGGCGACAATTTACCCTTAATAAAACAACTTTGCAGTGTTGCCGATGTTCGGGTTGGCGGGGGGATTCGATCGGTTGAACGTGCAAAAGTGCTATTGAAAGCCGGGGCAAAACGCTTAATTATAGGAACATCAGCAACACCAGAATTTTTAACCGCATTAACAAGTGCTGGCATCCCCAAACCCCGCATTATGGTGGCACTGGATCACAAAAACGGCATGGTCGTGGATCAAGGTTGGGTCAATAATACCGGCGAAGGGTTACTGGCGCGGGCAAAACGGTTGAAGCCCTATTGTGAAAGCTTTTTATGCACGTTTGTCAATACAGAAGGCACCATGGCTGGGTTGCCGCTGGCAGAATTTGAACAATTCCGGTCTGAAATCAGTCACCCTGTAACGGTTGCTGGTGGCATTGCCACCACCGAAGAAGCCGTTGCCTTGGTTAAACGGGGGGTTGATGTTCAGGTTGGCATGGCCCTGTATACAGGCCAACTGAATTTGGCTGATACCGTCGTGGGCAGTTTGGATTTTGAGAAATGCCCGCTCATACCCACCATTGTGCAAGACACCGCGGGGCAGGTTCTGATGTTGGCCTATTCAACGCAAGATTCGTTGAAAATGGCTTTAAATGAAGCCAAAGGCATTTATTTCAGCCGCTCCCGCAATACCATTTGGGTGAAAGGAGCCACTTCTGGCCACACACAAGCACTGATCTGTTGCCGAGTGGATTGCGATCAAGACGCGCTCCTCTTTACTGTCAAACAAACGGGCCCCGCATGTCATACTGGGGCATACAGCTGCTTTGGAAGCGGCTTGAAAACACCGGAATTCTCACTGGAAAAACTTTTTGAAACATTGACAACCCGAAAAGAAAACCCACCTGAAGGCTCTTATACGGCCAAGCTCTTTTCTGATCCCATTATGCTTCACAAAAAAGTGATTGAAGAAGCCTTTGAGGTTGCCATTGCCCCAGACAATGACAACCGCACATGGGAAATAGCGGACAGCCTGTTTTTTCTCTGTGTCGTGGCAGCTGCAAACAATATACCCTGGTCTGCCATTCTATCAGAGCTGGGCGGGCGGCACAGCCCATGACTCTGCCTGTTTATTCTGGTGCTGACGCCAAAGCGGTTTTAGAAACAATTGTTTCGCCAGGTTTTTCACCAGGTACTGAAACCAGTCCCGGCGCCTTAAACGCAAATGGTCAACCAGAAATAGAAACATTGGCATCAAGGGTTGAGGGCATTATTCAGGCTGTTAAGCGTAACGGTGATATTGCTTTAAAAGCGTTTGCCGCACAGTTTAATGACCCTTTGCTGTCTGAGGCAATGCCTTTTGTCCTGTCATCCCATCAAAAAGAGGCCTTAATTGCCGAAGTGCCAGCTGACACTCAGGCCTTGTTAAAACGCTCTGCTGAAAATATTGCAGCATTTGCCAATGCTGTGAAAGCAGCTGTGCAGACTGTTCAGATGGAAAGTGAAGAAGCGTCTGTTGGCCTTGACTGGAAACCGGTTCAGCGGGTCGCCTGTTATGTACCGGCAGGGCGTCACGCTTTGCCTTCAACAGCGTTGATGACAACACTGACTGCAAAAGCAGCAGGCGTGTCCGATATTGTTTTGATTTCACCAAAATTGCAGCCTGAAACTGTTTTTGCAGGGCAGCTGGCTGGTGTTGAGTCGTTCTATCAGGTGGGTGGCGCGCAAGCCGTTGCGGCCATGGCCTATGGCACGAAAAGCCTTGAAAAAGTGGATATGATTGTGGGCCCAGGCAATGCATTTGTGAATGAGGCAAAACGGCAGCTTCAAGGCACCATTGGCATTGATATGCTTGCTGGCCCCAGTGAAGTGGTGATTATTGCTGATGCCACTGCAAACCCAACCTGGGTGGCCTGGGACTTGCTGGCCCAAGCTGAGCATGACAGCGACGCCCGGGCTTACCTGTTAACCAGCAGCCAGTCTTTGGCCAGTGCTGTGGTTGAGGCACTCAAACAGATTATTGCTCAAGATTGGTCAGCACGCTTTGATCAGAGCCGTTCATACAGCCAAGAGATTTCGGTACATGGCCTTACTGAACATTTAAACCAGACTGACTGGGGGGCAATCTTTTGCCTTGAATCCCTTGAAGACTGCATCCAATGGAGCAATGCGCTGGCACCAGAACATCTGGAATTGCTGGTTGGTAATCCTGAAGCCATTGAGCCAGGCTTGTTGCACTACGGGGCTTTGTTTATGGGGCATCAAACCCCAGTGCCTGTCGGTGATTATATGGCTGGCCCCAATCATACATTGCCCACCCACAGAACCGCCCGGTTTTCTGGCGGACTGACCCCACTTACCTTTTTACGCCCGCAGACCCGTATCAAAGTTCATCAAAAACAAAGTACACTACTAACAGACACAGCCCAATTTGCACAATTGGAAGGACTTTTCGCCCATCAGCAGGCAGTACTACAGCGCTTTACAGAATAGCAGCAAGCACCCCCATGGGTTTATGCTTGCTGCTATTAATTGAACTATTTGGACTTTAACCTTAGGCAGGCATATTAACCTGTTTGAAAGCCAAATTCCCATTGACCATTTTTGGACCACCTAGAAAGTCGATATATCCGTGATTTATTGGCGGAACCATTGCATAAGAATCTTGTTGCTTAGGTGCCGGTGCTTGCTGTTGTGGGAAAGCTGAAGCGTAAGGATCAAACTCTGGCTCTTCTTCCATACCAATGATGCCAAAATCTTGTAATCCTCGAATAACAAATGGTGAACGGGCTCCAGCACCTGCCCAGGTATCGTCTCCAAGAACAGCGGACAACTGGTAAAACGAATCTTTTCCAGCTTTTATTTTTTTAGAAAACTCGCTGACAGGATTCCCATTGTTTCTGTCCAAACCATCTGCAAGATAGCGGCTACTAATAACTTCTTCTTCGAGTTCTTCAACAATTCTTTTTTGTTTTTGAATATCAGCTTCTAAAGCATCATCAATTGGTTTTTGTTCTTCTAAAAGCTGTTTTCTATCAGCTTTCTTGGCTTCAAGTAAACTTTTTTGACCATTATAATCCATATATTTTTCTAATGAAGTTTCTTGTTTCATCAGATCTGTTTCGAGTTGCTTGAGTTCTATGTCAAGTTCTTGCTTTTCAGTGATAATCTTATTTTTTTGAGCGTTTAATTCTTCTCGCTTTGTACCAT
>JBCDLA010000084.1:0-9895 GCA_038745945.1 Cyanobacteria bacterium P01_H01_bin.74
TTGAATTTCAAGACTTTTCTCATAAAAACACGCATTTCATAAAAAACGGCTTCAGGTTGTCAACAATTTAAAGGATAAAACACGCATTTCATAAAAAACGGCTTCAGGTTGTCAACAATTTAAACGATATAACCAGTATTACAAAACAGGCTGTATCGCCACAAAAAATATGTTTTTCACTCTTCGGGTTTCCTAAAAAATCAGGCCACAGGTCTTTTTATAGCTGTCTCAAAAACAGATGTCTCAAAAAATACTGACGACAGTATTTTTTCAGTATTTCACACAACACAACTGCAGCAAGCAGTGTGGGGGAAAAATGTCAACGATTTTATACATTGTCCAATTTTTCAGCACAGAAAATGAACCGGCAGGTCAAGGCAGCCGTCATTACAAACATGCAATGGCCCTGGCCAAGGCGGGCCACAAGGTGACTGTGGTTACGGGCACAGGCACAACCATGTGCAACCCAGAAAAACAAAAAGAACACGAGGAAAGCAACGGCTCTATAAAAACAGCGTCGCCACTGCCTCAAAATCTTGAGATTATTCGCCTGAAGGCCAATGGCATCAAAAAATCATCCAAGCTGCTGCGCATTGTCTGCCTGATGCTGTTCTTTTTTAAAGCCATCTTTGAAGGGGTTAAAGCCTCAAAGATGCAGAATTTCAATTACGATATTGTTCTGGGGTCTTCACCACCGCTGACAGTTGCATTCATTGCCTACTTATTGTCGTTGCTTAATCGTGCGGATTTATTTCTTGAAGTCCGGGATCTCTGGAGCAAAACCCTAGCGGCCAATGGATTTATAAAAAGCAAAGCTGTGATTCAACTCAATCAATGGGCTGAGCGGATTCTTTATAAACATAGCAAGAAAATTATTGTACTGGCCCCGTCATTTGCCGATGACATTGATGCTATGGTACCTGGCGCCAAAGAAAAAGTGACTGCTTTACCCAATGCGGCCGATTTAGAGTTTTTTGAGTACCCCAAGCTCTGGACAGGTAGTTTCTTGCGAGAAGAAGCCAGTGGGTTGGAAAAAAAGTTTCATGTTAACTTTGCTGGTGTTTTTAGCAATTATACCCATCTGGAAACCTTGCTTGAAGCAGCTGCCATTATTCAAAATCAGCAGCCAGACATTCAATTTAATTTGGTGGGAGATGGCTACAGAAAGCCGGACTTAATTAAACAGGCAGAACGGCTGCAACTGAGAAACCTGACATTCTGGGAGCCGCTCGCTAAAAACCGAATCAGCAAATTTATGATGGAAGGCGACTTGTCTATTATCAACTACCGGGCGCTCGATATTTTTAGCCAGGTTTTGCCAAATAAGCTGTTTGACTATCTGGCAGCTGGCAAGCCCATACTGGCAGCAGTCCCCAACGGAGAAGTCAGTGGCATTCTCGAAGATAGTGGCGCCGGGTTTTCAATTGCCCCAGAAGATGTAGAATCACTGGTATCAGCGGTCCTGTGGTTTTACAACAACAGAGAACAGGCCAGCAATATGGGACTTGAAGGCAGCAAATACGTTGCAAAACATTTTAACAGAAAGCACCTGACCGAAAAATTTTTAACACTCTTTCCGCTACACCCAGCATTACCAAAAATTGGGGCTGCTTTACCCCAGGCCAAGTTCAGCGACGTACCTACAAACCATGCGACAAAAAACACTGTGAATAAAAAGTCTCGTAGCGCACGTTCGTGAAAAATACAAATGATTGAAACTGGTAATACAATACCCTGCATTCATAATTCGCAGGGTTTTTTCTTGCAAGTTTTTATAGAGGAATTTATATTTTTGTCTTTTTATGATTGTGGTATGGTGCGTAATAAAAATTAAAGCAATAATAAGCATTTGTCGCAGCTGATTGATCACAGTGTCAGTTTTTAATCATTTTTTAAATCACGCTAAAAATTTTAAATTGCGCTAAAATAAAATCCCGAGTGGAATGCTATTTTAAATTGCCGTATTTAATGGCCAGAGTATTCCAGAATAAGGCCAATCCAATCCATTCTTTAAATTCACTTGGAAAAAACCCGCAAAGGAGTATTTGCTAAACAATGATAAGCCCGGACCTGAAAGCCCACTACCAGAAATTGCCCCACGTGGTTATTGTAGGCGGTGGATTTGCTGGCCTTTATGCCGCCAAAGCACTGGGCAATCAGCCTGTCAAGGTGACACTGATTGACAAACGAAATTTTCACCTGTTTCAACCCCTGCTTTATCAGGTGGCAACCGGCAGCTTGTCACCCGGTGATATTGCGTCACCGTTGCGTTCAGTTTTAAAACAGTACGACAACATTACCGTTCTTATGAATGAAGTCACTAACCTGGATCCGGATCAAAATACCATTACACTCAATAACCGGCCAGAGCCCCTGAAGTACGACAAACTGGTTTTGGCAACCGGCGGTCAGACGCATTATTTTGGTAATGACCACTGGATGGATCACACCCACGGGTTAAAGTCCATTGAAGACGCCCTTAATATGCGGCGCGAGGTATTTACCCAGTTTGAACTAGCCGAAGAAGAAACCGATCCAGAAAAAATAAAAAAACTGCTCACCTTTGTCATTGTGGGCGGTGGTCCAACGGGGGTTGAGCTGGCGGGTGCGCTGGGTGAATTGGCGCAAATCAGTTTGCCTGCTGATTTTAAAAATGTCAATTGCTGTGATGCCCGAATTCTTCTGGTTGAAATGGCCCCGCGCATTCTGGCGACATTCCCTGAAGATCTGTCTGACTCTGCTCAAAAAACACTGGAAAAGCTGGGCGTTACGGTCAAAACCCAAACCGCAGTCACTCATATTGCGGATGGCGAGATAAGCCTGAAACACAACGATGAAACCGAAGTGGTGCAGTCAGCAACCATTTTGTGGGCTGCCGGGGTTAAAGCCTCAGGGCTGACCAAAATTTTGTCTGAGAAAACCGGCTGCCAGCTGGACCGTGGCGGCAGGGTGCAGGTTGAAATGGATTTTTCCATCCAGCCAAATTCAAATATCTATGCGGTTGGCGATCTGGCCAGTTACAGCCACAACACCCACGATGGCCGGCCATTGCCCGGGGTTGCCCCTGTTGCCATTCAGCAAGGGCGGTTTCTCGCTCAATCTATTGTGGCCAGCTTGTCTGGCAGACCCATTAAGCCGTTTAAATATAACAATAAGGGCAATATGGCGGTTATTGGAATCAAAGAAGCCGTTGCAGACATCCCCAATTTTTCCAAGCTTTCGGGCTGGTCTGCCTGGCTGCTGTGGGCCTTGGTCCATGTCGCCTTTTTGGTGGAGTTCGATAATAAAGTCCTGGTTCTGTTTCAATGGTTCTGGGCCATCCTTACCCGCCGGCATGGGGCCAGATTGATTACCAACAAAGGCGTTTCATACTAACCGAACCCAAAGAGGCCTTCTGGGACTTTTATACACTGCTTTTAGGCATCTGGGTACTGTCCTGGTGTAATTCATTTTGATGGTGTATTGATTGCAAGGCATCTCTCATATTGCCAGAGAGAAAGTCGAAACAAGGGGTATGCAACTTATTCAAACGGGCAAGCGCCAAAATAGCCAGCAAGTGGCAAGATAGCCATTTAAGGCGTCAATGACAATTGCAGAAAAAAACCGTTTGCTGTAATAAAAACGCAATTTATCAAAAAATCGGTACACCCATAGGGTGCCCGACAGACAAAAACGGGTTTATCACCACCAATTAATCTGCTTTTTTTGTGAAGCAGCTGATAAGAGTCCTGCCTTTAAAACAGGAGAGTTTTTTATGACGTTGGTCGGCAACACAAATGTGAATTCCATTCTTTCCAGAAATGCATTCGAGCGGCATACCGAAGCGTATGAAAAATCACTGGAGCGTCTGGCATCGGGTTTTCGAATTAACCGGGCTTCAGATGACGCTGCAGGACTGACGATCTCTGAGAATTTAATCAGCCAGATTACACGAATGCGCCAAGCCAACCGAAACACCCAAGACGGCATCAGTGTCTTGCAAACCGCAGAAGGATCGCTTGCGGTTATTGGCGACAACTTGCAGCGCATCCGAGAGTTATCCGTCCAGGCCGCCAACGATACCAACGGTGCAGATTCCAGGCAGGCATTGTCCAATGAAATCCGGCAATTGCTCACCGATATTGACCGTATTGCCTCTGCTTCAAGTTTAAATGGCATCCAGTTGCTGGGTGGCACAACCGCCAATGCTTTTCTGCAAATTGGCCCCAATTCTGATCCGGCCACCAACACCGTTGATCTAACCAGTGTGCTGACCAGTGCAACCTCTCTGGGGCTGGGCGCCGTGGGCACAACTGGGGAAACATTTGCAACAATTGCAGCCGTTGACTTAAGCACGGGTGCCCTTGCCCGATCGTTTATAACCGATGTTGATGATGCCATCGAGGCGGTCAATTTTCAGCGGGCGCAGATGGGTGCGTTTCAGAATAAACTGGAAAGTGTGACCCAGAATCTGGATTTAAGCATTGAAAACTTTTCGAACTCCAATTCCAGAATTCGGGATGTTGATATTGCGGCTGAAACCGCAAACTTAACACAGGCCCAAATTCGGCGTGAAGCTTCAGCCAGTGTGCTGGGGCAGGCCAACAGCATCAATGAGACGGTCCTGCGTCTGCTGCAAAACTTCTAGACAAAGACCCCTTTTATAAGAAAAAGGTGACAAGAAAAAGGTGATAAGAAAAAGGCGAAAAAGACCGCCTTAAAAAGTACTTTTCAATAAAAAAACCAATCACGGCGGTCCAGCATCCTATGCCAGACAGCCAAGCAACTGTCCATTAACCGGAGGGTTATTTTATGCTACAGCTAAAACCTGAAATCATCAGTGATCAGGCCATTTCAGAAATTAACAGCCTGGGTGGGCCGCAATTGCCGACTGGGGTTTCCATGAAAACACTGAAGGTCATTATGGAGAATATTTCAGTCTCTGAAGCCAGCGGCAACCGGCACCATTTAAACGCGGCACTGGCTTTTCTGAGATAAAAACTCAATGTCCTTCGCACTGGGGATGTGACCCAAACGCACGGGCTCTATACTGGGTTAGTTTCTTTGCCCGATCAAAAGAAAGACCATCATGCGTGGGTTTCGCTGGTGCGTAAAATTAAAGCCATTTTGCGTTTTTTATTTTGAAAAAAAGCCAGTCAGGCAGACAATACCAGCCTGGCTGCTTGGCCTGCTGCTGGTTGGCCTGGCTATGTTTGAAACAACGCAATGCAGCATGGCCAGCACAGACCACTACGTTTTGCTTCAGCAGGGAAAACCCGTGGGGATGGTTTCTGTCAGCCAGCAAAATCAGCCCGTGCCAGTCAATGAGGGACTCAATAAGACCCAAATCAAAAATACCATTTATATGAACCGTTTTGGTCAGACGGTTCCCGTGACTCAATTAATAACTTTTACAGAGGCAACAACGTTTACAGAGGCCACAGTACAAGCAGATAAGCATACGGTGGCTTACGTCCCGCAGTCATTCAGTCATCAGATGAAACTGGGCGACCAGATCCTGTCGGAGAACAGCCAGGAAAATCTCACGCAGATTAAAACAGAAATGGCTGCAGCAGATTTTTCAGGTGCGCACACGCAAAAAAGTCGGCAAGTTTTCCCCTCAGGGCACGGTATTACTGCGGTTTTTAAACAGCACAGCAGTGATGAACCCGGGCATACATTTGAAATTGAAACCCTGCACCTGACCCCTCACCCAAAATGGCAGAAAACACGGGTAACAGCCCTTGCCCCTGAGACGGTCCAACTGGCCAACGGAGAGCAGCACCCGGCTAAAAAGTTTGCCTTGACCCCTGTGAAACCCGTCTTTTCAGAATCTGTACACGCTAAAAAAAACAGGCTGCTTACAGCAGAATCAAATCCCGGCCCAAGCGGTCCGGTGACCTACGAGTGGCGATCGCCTGATGGAAAATTGTTAAAAGCCCAATCCAATGCCCCCATTTTAATGGAAATGCTTGCAACTGGAGAGAACACTTCTCAAAAAAACAGTGTTGAAAAGCAGGCATTTAAAGCGGTTCAGAGCAGTTTTGTGACCGATGCCATTGCTGGCCCCCGGCAAGTTGTTGCAGGCACGTACAGGCTCAATTTTAAAGAAGACACCCCATTGTCTTTAATTCAGCGGTTTCACCGGCCATCGTATCAGACGTTGGCGGTGCTTTCCCCAGCAATAAAACAAAGCCAAAGCCATCTTGAGAAAATAAGCCCCAAATATCGGTCCGAATATCAGCCCGATCAAAAACCGGAACAGAAGGCCCTGTCCTACACGCTGACTGTTCTATCGAAACAGCTTGGCAGCCGCAGTAACCCTGCCAAAAAAACAAGCCAGGATCCGGAAGAATCGCTAAACGCCTATTTAAAGCCTGGCCCATGGATTCAACCCGATTTACCCGCAGTCCAATCCCTCCTTCAATCAATCCCTGAGACACCCGATGAAAAGCCTGCCTCAACACTAAAGCGTATCAGTCAGATTCAGCGGTTGGTTCGTAATAGTATTGTCAATACAACATACGATCACGGGTTTCTTAGCGCGCAGGAGACTTTGCTTTCAGGCGCAGGAGATTGTACAGAGCATGCGGTTCTGTTTGCCAGTTTGGCCCGAGCCCGCGGCTTGCCCACAAAAATTATTGCAGGGCTGATCTATCAGCCCATTATTTCGGAGATCACGGGGACGCCATTAAAACAAAAAGGCCAATTTGTGTTTCACATGTGGAATGCAGTTTATGATGAAGCCCTGGGCTGGATACCCGTTGATTCAACTGGCAAAGTTAAACAAGCCGAAGATACGCCTCTAAAGCAATATGCAGCAGTGGATGCCACCCACATTCAGCTGATTGACAGCCCGCTGAACACCCGGGAAGACTTGCGTGAAATCACCACATTGGTTGGCAGGCTACTCGGGCAATTGCACATTACATTGCAAACCACAACAGGAGACGCAATCAACACCGTCGCCAGTTTCAATAAAAAAAACCGGGGCCAAGGCGGCATTCTTGCCATTGATTTGTCAAAGAAGTGTGAACAAAATCAGTCACAGGCAAATTCAGTTCTGTCTTTCAATCAAGGGCAACAACCAGAAAACGTGCCTGTGAAAATTCCTGCCATCACACTAAATACCGGGCAAAACTCGGCTTTAAAGAAAAAACAGATGACCCAGGTCTACTTTGATGCGGCCCTGTCCCCACCACCAGATGACCCTGTTGATGAATTCTTCCGGCTCGGCCTGGAATCGCTTCAACTACCGGCAGAGAGCCGGTTAGATTTGGCATCAGTAAACAGCCAGTTCTATTGGAAACGTGCCATGGCCTATTTTAAAGAGGCCATTCAGGCGGCGAAACCATCGGCATTGCAATCTTTTTTACTGGGCCAGGATTTTGCGGTTCTGGGTTTTCCTGCCTTATCGGATCAAGCCTTTAAAAACAGCACGATGGGTACAGATCGGTATAAGCCGGCCGTTGCTGATCTGGATAGGCTTTACGGGCTTTCGCAAGCATTAAAAAATCAGGCAATGCTGTCAGAAGAGAGAATTTCGACCCGACTTTTATTGCATCAACTAAGCGCAGATTGGTCGTTACCAGAGAAAGAGGTGTTGTTTGAGGCATTAAATCAGCAACTCAAAAAAGCCTTGGCTGAGCCGGATAATCCCAAGAGTCAACTGGCTTCAGCCATTGCAAACAAACTGGCCACACTGGATCTCAAAACCAGTGACCGATTCTCTTTTTATAATCTGGCCATTTCAAGTGCCCGTAAAAATAAACAGCCGATTTATGCAAGCCTGGTTTCTCGGGGCAATACTGCCATGCAAAAAAAAGAGTATTCTCTGGCAAAACAATCGTTTCAAGCAGCCTTAAACATTTTGGCAGACCTGCCGGTTTTAAACCAATCGCCTTCTGCAAATAGTTTGCGGAATGCTCTGGCGTTGGCAGAAAGCTGGGATAATACCCTCCAAAACCCGACAGCAGCCTACTATACCCGCCTGGGGCTAGTGCTGCTGAAAAACAATCAACCCGCTACAGCCTATTGGGCATTTGCGCAAGCTGTTCAAAAAAATAAGCACCCAGATCCAGCACAATTTTATCTAGCACAATTTTATCTAGCGACTCAGCCCGGGGCCATCAACTGGGTGAAGGCAAGGCAAACGCTCTCCGCACTTGAAGCTTCAGCAAGCCAAAACCCAGCAAGCACAAAAAAACAGATCGCATTTTATCTCAACGTTCAGCAGTATCACAACGCCTATGACTTGCTTACAACAGCCCTTAAACAGAATAAGGTTGATTTGAGCCTGCTGCCCCTGGCAGAACAAACCTACACGGGACTGGCTGAAATCAGTAAAACCTGGGCAGAACAAGAACAATGGCGCAAAAAACACCGCCAGTTTTTAAAAGCAGTAAGCGCAACGGCAACGGACTCTATTGTCTCAGATGCCTTTGGCATAGCCTATGCCAACCACCTTCTTTTTTCGTTAACGGAAACCCCTACCCCTGAAACAATAGAAATGGCGAGAAACATGGCCGAAAAGGCACTGAAAAACAATCCCATTGCGTTAGAAGCACACCTGTTTCTCGGCAAAGTGGCGGCCTTAACCCACAACAACGAAAAAGCAGACTTTCATTTTAAAAACAGCCAGCGCATTGCAGCCGTTCCGCTGGCGGTGTTGCATGCAAAAGTGGATGCCGCATTGGCGTTAATGCTGCCTGAGCAAGCCTTAAGCCCCATTGCGCAACTGGAAGCTATTAACGCAATAACCCCAAAGCAAGCCGCTGCAATTAATAACCAAGAGGCTGCTCAAACAAATCGGTCCGACAAAAAAATCAACCTGAACCCGCCTCCCCCTCAGCTGTTTACGCAGTTTTACCAGGAACTGCTTAAACTCAACCAACTTTTTGCATCCTTGGATAAAACCAATGGGTTCTATCCGGCTGACATTTCATCGATTACTGATGCATTCAATTTCAAAGAAAAGCAAATACAACAATACGAACAACTGACAAGCTGTTATCATTTTCTCCGTGATATGCAAGTGCCACCTGATCAACAAACATCAAAAGACAACCTGCTGGTTCTTGCTCATCAGTATCAAAAAATAGCCCAGGTATTACTCACCGATTACCCCTTGCTTGCTATAAACAACAGCAATGCCAATCAGTCTCTGCAAAAAACACCAAAAAAAACAACAAAGCCCCAACAACCTGAGCCCTTAAAACCTAAAACTCAAAACGAGCAAAGAACCATTACACGCCAAGAGGCAACAGTAAAAGTGTGGCAACAATACCGGGAAAAAAGGGAAGAAATAATTAAAAAAATTGAATTCTTTTTTTAAGAAAAGTTTCTGAATTTTTTTACCCCATTTTGGCCATTCATAACTGGCAATGCATTGGCATTATTGCCGCTGCTGGCATCATCAATATGCCCCAATCCGTGTAAACGAATGTAAAAGAATCCAGTCAGTATTTTTCATCACTCTTGGAAAAAGAAGGCCTGTTTTGCGTTTCAAGGTCTAATTTTTGTTTTAAAAAACAAAAGAAATAACTTTATTGACTGGGCAAGTATTTAAAAATAAGTCATACTCACTTCAGTGGGGAGATTTTTCCTTTTGGGGTCTTTTGCGTCAAAGCAGGATTTTCTTTTAAAACATATTTTTTTTGTTCCGTTAGGGGAGAGAGGTCGCAGCGTCTCCGTAGCCCTTGCCCTTCAGGGCTTAGGGATATGGATGCCCTTTGGGTAGCCCCTAACAACCCCTCGCCGCGTAAGCGGGAGGCCCCCCCGCTTAACACCCCCCGAAAGAGAAATATAAACCGGCCTTCGTACCGGAATTGCGGCTGTGGTTGGCTACGCCACTCCTCACTCGCAAAATCGGTTTTCGGGGTGTTGGCTTCGCCAGTGTACACCCCGAAATCAGAAA
>JBCDLA010000085.1:0-9636 GCA_038745945.1 Cyanobacteria bacterium P01_H01_bin.74
AATAAAAAACATTAACAAAGTATAAAATACAATAGAAATGATAAATTGAGAAGCCTTCATTGATAAGATAATGTACAAATTGATAGTACATAAATTGATATTTCTATAAAATGATTAATAATGACGGACATAGGCTTTGAGTTTTTTAAATCGGATGGCACAATATTAAATAAAATGGACTTTAACGCCAATGAAAAAACATAAGACCGTACCACTGACCTTATTCAGCGTGCTTTTTGTATTAATACACAGCTTTCCATTTGCTTTATCTGCTGAGAAAACCCCGTATGTTAGCCGCTTGGGCCAACTGATTACCCGGACCGCAGAAGTTTACCTTCCCTCCCAGCTGGTCATTGGACAAAACGCCAATTTTACAGTAAAAGCCCCAGCCGGAGAGCTGGTTAAACTTTATTTGTCCCCGCAAAACACCGGATTTATAACGACAAACGGACAAGTTTTAGGGGTTGGCACGACAAATCAGGTGCTTTCTGGGGTTGTGCCTGAAAATGGCATTTTACAACTTCAGCTGCCCATCCCTGACACACCAGAACTCAACGGACAAGCTTTGTTTGTTGATGCCGTGTCAGGGCCTGCAGAACATCAATTAAAACGAATTTCTTTAATTCAGGCCAATGGCCATAAGATGGATGAAAACAAACTGGCAATTGTGCTGCCTTCAAAAGCGGGTGGCCCCCTTGTTTTGCCGGCAATGCCTGGTGTTTCACCGCAGTTATTTGATCAAATTACAACGGCTGTTGGTGCTTACACCAAGGGTGACGATGAGGCAAAGAAGCGGCTTGATGATGGCACCATTAACAGAGACAGTAATATTGACAAAAACCCGTTTGCTAACCGCGGCATAATTCCGGGCTTAGGGCGTTAATTCTTTAAGAAGATTAAATTTTGTAGGGCTTTTTTATTTTGAGGTTTTAGTCATTTTGGCTTCAATAGACTGCTTATGAGGCTTTTCAAATATCCATTTGTCTGTTGTTTTATGTTAAACTGCTTATTTATTCTATTTAAATAAATCTGTAGCACTAAATTTCACAGTAACTTAATAAAAAGCGTAATCATTGACAAACTCAAGGAATAGCTAATGACCTCAACTCATGATTCAGATGCAACTGACAATGCAGGTGGCAGTCAATCTGAAATTGATGCACTGGACACCATTCTGAGTGACAATACCATCATTGAGACAACCGATGAAGAAGGCGAAGTTCATGTTTTTGAAAAAGTCAGTGAGTTTGAATTTGAAAATACAGATTATGCCTTGCTAATCTACCGCGGGGCACCCGAAGATTTGTCTGACCAACAATCAGAAGCAAGTGTCAGTGAAGAAGAAGAAGTGGTTGTAATGCGCGTAGCACTTGAAGACGGTCAGGAGGTCTTTGAGGCGATTGAAGATGAAGAAGAATTTAGTCGTGTTGTTGCTTTTTTGGACGCCATGGACGAGGATGACATTGAAGTCAATGTTGGTGATGTTTTGTCACAAATGGCAGAAAACGCAAAAACTGAACAGTCAGATTAGGACAAATTAAACGAGATTTGCATAAAAAAGTGGCATAGAGACGAAAAGAAATAGAAACTTGGAATAGAGAAAAAGAATTAGAAAGGGCGAGCGGATATGAAAGCGCACGAATACCAGATCAAAGCCTTATTTTCAGAACGTGGTATTGCAGTTCCTGCCGGTTCGGTTGCATTTACAGTCGAAGAAGCTGTTAATGCTGCCAAAAAATTAACCACCGACAAAGTGGTCGTGAAGGCGCAAATTCATGCCGGTGGTCGTGGAAAAGGGGGCGGTGTTAAGGTTGTTGATTCGCCCGAAGGTGTTGCAGAGGCTGCCAAAAGCATTTTAGGAATGCAGTTGGTCACACACCAAACAGGACCTGAGGGCAAAAAAGTAAAAAGTGTTTTGGTTGAAGAGGCCTCTTCAATTGCCAAAGAGCTCTACATCAGTATTGTCATTGACAGGGCCACATCTCAGGCCGTTATTATGGCCAGTCAAGATGGGGGCATGGATATTGAAGAAGTCGCTGAAAAAACACCTGAGCGAATCATTAAAGAGTACATTCATCCCGCCGTTGGCTTACAGCCCTTTCAGGCCAGAAAAATTGCTTATTCACTGGCAATACCAAAAGCTGCTTTTAAAGCTGCAACCAGCTTAATACAGAATTTGTACCAGTTTTTCATCGATTACGACTGTGCCCTGCTTGAGATTAATCCATTGGTGCTGACCACAGAGGATACCCTGTTTGCCCTGGATGCAAAAGTAAATTTTGACAGCAATGCATTGTACCGTCACAGTAATATTGTTGAATTGCGTGATACAGATGAAGAAGATCCGCTGGAGGTGGAGGCTTCAAAATACAACCTGAATTACATTAAACTGGATGGCACTGTTGCCTGCATGGTAAACGGGGCCGGGCTCGCCATGGCCACCATGGACATCATTAAACAATACGGTGCTTCCCCGGCAAACTTTTTGGATGTTGGGGGCAGTGCAACGGATGAAGCTTTGGAAAATGCCTTTCGGATTTTATTGTCAGATCCAGCGGTTGAAGTGGTTTTTATTAACATTTTTGGTGGGATTTTACGCTGTGATAAATTGGCAGAAGGCATTGTGAAGGCGGCTAAAAAATTAAGCTTGAACCGTCCGCTGGTTATTCGGATGAAGGGAACCAATGTTGAGGCTGGAAAAACAATTCTGGCAGAGTCTGGTATCCAGTATGTTGTTGCAGAAACAATGGAAGCAGCAGCCGAAAAAGTTGCAGGTCTGGTAAAAACGGCATTGCCTGCAGCAGCGGTTGTTTCATAAAAGTTAATAACGAGGAAAAATCATGGCAGTTCTTGTTGATCAAAATACAAAGCTACTGGTCCAGGGAATCACTGGTAAAGAAGGCCTGTTTCATGCTGAAGGCTGTTTAAACTATGGGACTCAGGTTGTGGGTGGTGTGACCCCTGGTAAGGGGGGAACTCCTGTTACTATTGCAAATCAGACCATTCCAGTTTTTGACAGTGTGCAAGATGCTGTCGAAAAGACAGGGGCCAATGCAACGGTTATTTTTGTCCCGCCGCCTTTTGCTGCAGATGCCATCATGGAAGCAGCTGATGCAAGGATTGAACTGATTATATGCATCACAGAGGGTATCCCAGTGATTGATATGATTAAGGTGAAACACTTTTTAAAATCTTACCCAGATGTTCGACTCATTGGTCCCAATTGTCCTGGGGTTATTTCCCCAGAGCTTGCTAAAATTGGGATTATGCCAGGCAGTATTCATAAAAAAGGACCGGTTGGGGTTGTTTCCCGATCAGGGACTTTAACCTATGAGTCGGTGAATCAGTTAACAGAATTGGGCATTGGTCAGTCAACCTGTATTGGCATTGGTGGCGATCCGGTCAATGGAACCAGTTTTATTGACGCTCTGACACTTTTTGAAAATGACCCAGAAACCAAAGCCATTATGATGATTGGTGAAATCGGAGGCAGTGCCGAAGAGGAAGCTGCTGTTTTTGCACGTCAGCACGTCAGTAAGCCCATTGTCTGCTTTATTGCAGGGCAAACGGCTCCTCCAGGCAAGCGCATGGGCCATGCTGGTGCCATTATTTCTGGCGGAAAAGGAACTGCTGAAGAGAAGATGGCGACACTTGAGCAAAATGGCGTGACGGTGGTAAAAGATCCGTCAACGATGGGAAAAACACTTCAGTCGGTTCTGTGAGCTGAAATCATAGCCATTAACGCCTCTTGATTGTCTTCCCAGATTGCATCCATGGGCTCATCCTCGGGCAGCTCTACGGTCAGGACGGGAATTTGCCGTTCGATACCAAAATAAGTACCAAATGAGCCTGGTGTTGGGTACCCAATGGACTCTTCTACCGGGTACTGGCAATGCTTGGCATAGGTTTCAGCCAGTGCTTTGGCAGGCCCGTCATAGTTTACAACACGGTAAGGCGTGTGCAAACTGATAATTTTTTTGGGCTTGCAATGCGCAATCAGTGTCAGCATGGCTTGGGTTTCAGGTTCACTGGCTGGCTGCTTGCCTTGAAAGTAGAGAGTCTGGCTGCCATCCCCGTTCCAGTTTTGTGTTGGGTAATTCCGGTTGAGATCGACACCATTTTTATTGACCCGTGTTTTTGCCGCAAGGCCATCGGGGTTTAACACCGGAATAATCAGGACAGGGAATTCATCAAATGGAAACGAATCGTTTTTTAAGGCGGTCATCCAACGGTAAAGCAAATCAGCACTTTGGGGTTCATCACCGTGTATGGCGCCAAAAAAAAGGGTCTCAATTTGGGGTTGATTGGGAGATACTGCTGTCAAAAAATCGCGTTTGTTTTCCCCAAAGAAGAAGGCTTCAATGGGCTTTTGTTCAACAGAATGACCAATAATCAGTGTTTCAGGCAATATAATTTCAGGCGGCATATTTTCAGGCAATTGGCAGGGTCCTCATCCGGTCCTAAATACAACTCAAGAGGGCATGAAGAGCCAGGGTATAGCCTGTTTCACCAAGCCCACAAATGATGCCGTCGACCACTGCACTGATGTATGATTGCTGCCGGAAGGGTTCGCGTTTGTATATATTCGACAAATGCACCTCAATACTGGGGTGCGGATAATCGGATAAGGCATCACGCAGTGCAATACTGGTGTGGCTGTATGCCCCAGGGTTAATAATTAGGCCCACAGTTTTTCTTCGGCAATCCTGAATATAATCAATGAGCTGGCCTTCCTGGTTGGATTGGTAACATCGGGTAAGCAATCCATTTTTTTCAGCCAGCTGTGTCACCTGATCTTCAATTTCTTTTAGTGAAGTGGTGCCATATTGCCCGGGATCCCGCTCACCCAGTAAGTTTAAGTTTGGCCCGTTAATGAGGGCAATGTATTTTTCATTCAAATCATTCAACCAAATCATTCAACGTAAAGGGGTGTCCCGAAATTAAACGCTGATAAACTCCATCACTTGTTCAGCTGATTCTAACACATGAACCACATTGTAGCCATTGTCACCATCGCTTCTTGGGTTGTAGCCATAGCGCATGCAGTTAATAAAATGCTGGCACTCAATTCTGAGCGGCTCAACAATCAGGTAATCGGGAAAGACTTGTTTCGGAGTGTTCATATCATCCGGGTTAAACAATTGTAATTTGTTCTCGCTCAGGGTGTCGTCCATTAAGGCCGTTTTTTCTGTTCCTCGAACAATAAGACGCACTTGTTTGACAGGATGAACCCAGCTGACGTGGATGTGCCCGGCGACTTTGCCGGGAAATAACAAATCCAGGTGGACATCATCCACCAGATTGTCTTCAGCACTTTTGTAGCCCAGCGAGGAAACAACCGTTTCCGGGACCGCACCGGTCAAGTAATTCAGGATAGAGACATCATGCGGGGCAAGATCCCACAAGACGCTTTTATCGGGGCGTCTGGGGTTGGTATTTAAGCGGTCGCTTGAAATGCTTTTTATTTGACCCAATGTTCCTGCATCAATCAGCTGTTTTAACCGGTTGATGGCCGGATGATAAAGAAGCAGATGACCGACCATAAGCACCTGGTTAACTGATTTTGCCAGACTAACCAGCTCTTGGGTTTGTTTAACAGTGGTTGCAATGGGTTTTTCAACGTAAACATGCTTGCCTTTTAGCAATGCCTCTTTGCACAAATTGTAATGGGTATGGCTGGGGGTAGCAATCACCACACCTTTAATAAGCGGGTTGTCAAACACGGATGAAAACGTGGTGCTGCACACAAGATCAGGGAATTCTTGTTTGAGGGTATCCAGCAGTTGGGTGTTTAAATCGCACACGCTGTGCAAGACACCCAAGCTCTCAAAATTGCGCACCAGATTTTTTCCCCAGTTGCCTGCACCAATCACACAGACCGGATGCGATTGGGTGGTTTTACCGGGTGTATTCAGGGCAATTGTTTTTTCGGGAGTAACCAAGTTGTGGCCCAATCCATTGGATGGCTGCATTCAGCTAAAATGTCTGTCAATAAAAAAACATAAAGAACTATAAAAAGAATTATAAAAAATATAAAGCGGATGCCAAAAGAAGTGCATTCAAGACAACAGTATTCATGCATCCTGCTTTTTAATACTATAGTAACAAGACTAACAAAAATAAAGTGTCAGAATTATCACGCACACAACGTCCACATTAATTGCTATGACTACCAATCCCAGACAACCGACCTTACAAGCCCGCCGTGATGCATGGGTGGAAATTGATCTGGCAGCCATTGAGCACAATGCCAAAACGATTCGTGGGATTGTCAACAATGCTGTTGGGCTGATGGCAATTGTTAAAGCGGATGCCTACGGCCACGGGGCTGCTATGATTGCCCCGGTTCTTGAAGCCTCAGGCATTGCCATGCTGGGGGTCGCTTCAATTGATGAGGCCATTCACCTGCGCGAAGCCGGAATTCAGATGCCAATACTGGTGATTGGCATTGTGCCACATTGGTCGGTGCAGTATGCCATTCAGTATGACATTCAGCTGACTGTTTTTAGTGCAGATCACCTTCAAAGCCTGGAAAAAATGGCGGTTCACCAGAAAAAGCCAGTGTCAATTCATGTTAAGGTGGATACCGGCATGCATCGGATTGGTGTGGCCTGGGAGGAAGCAGCAGCATTTATTGGCGCTTGTCAGCAAAACAACGCCGTGGTTGTTGCGGGGATGTTTACCCACCTGAAAGACAGTAAAAACCCGCAAACAAACCAGGCTCAGCTGGCGCGCTGGCAAGCAGTCTGCGACGAGCTGGCGGTTTTGCCAAAATATGTGCACCATAGCAATTCGGGGTATATAATCAACACCCTTCATACTCAGAATCAGTCAGGTCCGGTTCCAGAAAGCCTGGCACGTGTTGGCCTGGCTTTATATGGCTACCCCCATGACATACCCATCCATAGCGCTGCGCCCAATGGCACAGACCATAATAGAAGGGGGTATACGCTAAAACCAGCACTCAGCCTAAAAGCCCGGATTATCCGTCTGGAAACGGTGCCTGAAAATACCAGTGTGGGATACGGGGATACCTATGTTACGCCCACCGGATCGCCCACGGTGATTGCAACCGTCCCCATTGGGTATGCTGATGGTCTTTTCAGAGGGCTCTCAGGCAAAATTGAAGGCTTTTTAAACGGCAAAAGAATCGCCCAAATCGGTCTCATTACTATGGATCAGCTCATGTTTGATGTGACTGACGTTCCAGAATGCAGGACGGGTCAAACCATCACTTTAATTGGAGAACACCTGATGCAGCCTGATGCTTTGGTTCATAATACGGTTTATCAAAATAAAAAAGAGGCCCTCTGGCTGGATACCTGGGCAAATTTGCTGGAAACGGTAGAATATGAACTCATGTGCAGCCTTCGCGTCAGGCTGCCTAAAATATACACCCGCCATTAAGAGAGTCCGTCTTTTTTTGGGCCTTTTTGATTTTAAAGCGTTTGGTTACAGTATTGGCAATGCGCACCAGAATGAATCAGCAAGCAATAACAAAGACTTTTTAACAAAGGCTTCTATAGTATGATAATTCATACAGGCAACAAGAAACCCAATGCGCCACCATAACTAGACCATAACGACAAAGCACTGAAGGCTTCAAACCCCGACTGTCAATTCTTTTGAGCCTTAGTCTTCTTAATCATATAGACCTTGTTTCCAATAAACCCCTCAGAAAATGATGCCGCTTAAAAAAATAATCACGGTTTTCGGGACCCGTCCTGAGGCCATAAAAATGGCCCCTGTTGTCCTTGCCCTTGAACAATCCGATTGCTTTGAATCTGTGGTCTGTGTAACCGCACAGCACCGCGCCATGCTGGATCAGGTTCTCAATTTATTTGAGATTGTCCCCCAATACGATCTTGATGTGATGAAGCCCAATCAGGATCTGTATCAGGTGACGGCTGCTGTGCTGTTGGGGTTAAAGCCTGTTTTTGAAAAAGAGCAGCCTCATATGGTCTTGGTCCACGGGGATACCACAACCACGATGGCTACCGCTTTGGCTGCTTTTTACCAGAAAATTCCTGTGGGCCATGTTGAAGCCGGGCTGAGAACCTGGGACCCCTATTATCCGTTTCCTGAAGAAATGAACCGGGTGATTACAGACAACATTGCACAATTGTATTTTGCCCCCACACCCCTTTCAAAAAACAACCTGCTCAAGTGTGGGATTGCCCCTGAAAAAATAGCAGTGACCGGCAATACCGTTATCGATGCCTTATTGTACACCTTAGAACGCGATGTGCACACCACGGAGTCTCTTGGGGAGGCATCTGTGGGAGCTATACCTGTTCTTGAACCGGATAAAAGACTAATTTTAATGACCGTGCACCGGCGCGAAAATTTTGGCGCCCCACTGCTTGAAATCTGCCGGGCCATTACAACGTTATGCCAGCTTTTTAAAGATATTGTTGTTGTTATTCCGGTTCATCCCAATCCCAATGTCTCACAAACCATTTATGCCCAACTGGGCAATCATCCGCAAGTGCAGTTAATTCCCCCGCAAGACTATGCCCCATTTTGTCAGCTGATGGCCAAAGCAACACTGATATTAACCGATTCAGGTGGCATCCAAGAAGAAGCACCATCTCTCAGTAAACCTGTTTTGGTCTTGCGTGATGAAACAGAACGCCCGGAAGCGGTTGAACTGGGCACCGTCAAACTGGTTGGGCCTCATTATGAAACCATTGTGGAAGCCAGCACCCAGTTGCTCAAAGACCCAGACGCCTATGCAGCAATGGCAAAACGCCATAACCCCTACGGCGACGGAAAAGCCGCTCGGCATATTGTGAACCGTATTCAAGGTTTTTTTGAAAAAACTGCGCAGTCAGAACTGGCCACTGCTTTAGAATAAAAAGGACCTGCCTAAAACCGGCTGGGTAGGGTTTATTTTCAATCACCTGCAGGCACTCAAAGTCTTCATATTGTTACAAAATTGATGAAATTGTAACATCAATTTTAATAAATTGTTTTTATATAATTAGTATTGCTTATAACCTTTGGATAAGGTTTAAACAGTAAAAAAATTAAAGCAAAAGCAAGGCAGTAGAGAAGAGGGTTAAATTTATTATGTCAACTGGAAGTGCGGCAAATCCACCAGGATTTAGGCCAGTCTCACCCACGTCAGGTGCATCAACCAGAAAATCAGCGGATACAGAGTCACATGATGGGGCAGATGCTGACCATCGTGTTTTGCACCATGTTACACCAACTGCGAAAAATTTACCCAATCCGGGCACCATTGATCCAAAAAACAATCCCGTCGGTACAAGTAGTGCGGAATTATCTGTTGGGCCAACTGAAGATACACTGACACTATCACCTAAGCCTTTTAAGCTGTCGAAATCAGTTTGGAATTTGGTTGATAAGGCAATTGAATTCGAACGTTTAAATGAAAATCCTCATACAAAAAATAAAAGGCTTGCTAAAAAACTGGGAATAAGTCTACGAGTATTTGAAGCTAAGCAAAAAGCGATTGTTCCCAAGGAAATGCGTTTAAGGATTAGTAGGCTTAGAGAAGATGTTTCTGATAGAGCAACATATTTAAAACTACGAGATAGTTTCCATGACTTTTGGTTTCGACAACTAGAAGAGCAAAAAAAAGAACTAGAAGAGCAAAAAAAAGAACTAGAA
>JBCDLA010000086.1:0-8839 GCA_038745945.1 Cyanobacteria bacterium P01_H01_bin.74
AGAGCAGGAAGCAACTGGTTAATTTGCCTTGTCTTTGAAAGGAGTCCAGAGGAAACGGGACGTTTCTTCTGGTGCCAAGGGGTCGTTAGGGGAAAGGGCACAGCTTTCCCCTGACAAGGTAAAGGAAAAAAATATGTTTTAAGAGAAAATCTTGGCTTCCAGCAAAAGACTCGAGAGAAAATATTTTTTTCGGGGGGGTTAAGCGGGGGTGTCCCCCCGCTTACGCGGCGAGGGGTTGTTAGGGGAGAGGGAGTGCTCTCTCTCCCCTGACGAAGCAAAGAAAGTTAGTTTGAGAAAATCCTGCCTTGACGCAAAGAGCCCGAAAGGAAGAAAAAATCTTGCCTTCCCGAAAAAAAAGTCGAAAAATTAAAAATAGACAGTTAACAAGAACTGCGCTATGCTATGAAATAGCACTTACTCAAAGAAGTGCTGGGATTTAGTAGTCCCTCGCTAACCTGACACACTGGCGTACCAGTGTACACTTTCTCGGCCTTTGGCCGGGGGATGACACAGTATGTCCAGGCTTTCAGCTAAAGTGTGTCATAGCCGTGTTAGCGCGGTTTACTAACTCCCGGCCATTCTTACCCAAGCGTAAGGGTGGTTTTTTTGTGTAAAAAACAATGTTCAAAAACAAGCGGGAGTCTTTTTCAAGTGTATGTGCAATTTATTTTTTTAAAATTTAAGCTGTAAAAGGTATAAAATCACCTTTTACCATGCTGGTCAGGATTTTCTAAACAGCCCTGCCAGTATCTTTGCCCCTTCAGTAGTGAGGAGTATGGGGGGCGAGCTCTCAATGTGCATTAATCTGAATATGGACTGATGCCGTTTGAGAAAAAATCTTTACCATCCAGGCCGCATACCACAATCGGCCTGGATTTTTTTATCCGATCCGCTGCAAAGGCAATGGTGTGATTTATAATTCACCCAATTTTTCTGAACCTACTAAAATTTTGAAATGCCAAAACAACAGTGGTAATATTTAAGTTTTAATAAGCGATTTTTTTGGGCAGAGTAATTTTATTTCTGTTTAGGTTTTTAATAAGCAAAAATACTGGGTGCGTAACGCAAAAAGTAACGTTCTAAATACAATACAGAACCTATTAGTACTTTACTGAAAGGAAAAACAATGCTGGGATTAAATAATTTACGAGTATTCTCTCTGTTAGCTTCTGCTGCTGCAAGCAAAAGGAGGTTACGCGGTAGTTATATTGTTGCTCAGCCTGATATTGTTGCTCAGCCTTATAATGATACTTACTTAAAGCCTACAGTTGAAGAGCTTAATACTGTTAACTGGAAAGTCCTAGCGGAGCCTATAACACAAGATACTAATAAATATGACCCAAATGCATATGACCCAGATGCAATAAAATGGAATACTATAACAACAGGGCCTGAGTTAAATATGACAAGCATTTGTCGATCATTGGGTCTAGGGTACAACAGATTATCAGAATTGGTTGGACATAGAAGACACAATCCTCAATGGAGAAACCATACACATCGAAAGTCAAAAAAATATTCGCTAGCCGTTTATCAAACTTACCCAGAATGCAAAGAAGAAACAGAGAAGAAAAAACAGAGAAGAAAAACCAGATCGAATATTCAGTAGGTTGAAAGCCAATAACAGGACTTACAGGGCATTGCTACTTCATAATTGTTTCAAGAAAAACCATATGCGGCACAGTCAAACTGGCAATCAGTAGAATCAATGCTTCAAAAGAATGTTGCCAGCTGTAAGCCAAATCGGCCCTGAATACGGCCAAGCCATACAACCCAGCAGTGGCCAACAAGACGGGAAACAGTTTTAATGCCACTTGCTTGCCGCTCAAAAACAAGTGATTCGATTGAATCTCAGAAAAATGCTTTACTGAATGAAAAAAGCAAAAGTAGCAGATAAAATAATACAGTGGGCTCAGGACAATACTGCTGAAAATAAAAACCAGAAACACGGCAATCTGAGTGTAGTCCCGCTTTTTAAACCAGTCAAAACAAGCAAGACCCCCAATAATAAAAAGGAAAGTAGTGAGTAAAAAGAAAACCGTGTGAGACACTGGATGAGACAAAAACGGTTTAGACAGCACAGCAAAAGGAGCCCAAGACTGACTGGCAGCCCCGGAAAAAACCTGGAGTAGCGTTACTGCATCTTCTCTCAATAAGGGCAGTACAACAAACAGCAATCCAATAGAAAACCGCTTGATCACAGAAACCTCTTGCGTCAAAAACCCTTGTGTCAATCTAGGGCCATGGGGCTCATGACAGTTTTGCCGCCAGTCATCCCCAAAATGCCAGGCACTCAGCAATAAAAAAATTATTACTCCCACTGCAGGCTGCAAAAGCCAAAACCAATAAAAGCACAAAGCCATCAGGGTATAACCCAAAAGAAAAAGGCCTTGTCTGGTGCGGTTCTGAAAAATTGGCAACGTTTTTGCCAATTCAAAATCAAGGGCCCCATGGGGCATGCCAAAACAAAACCCCAGAATAACAGCCAACAGCAAGGCATTTTCCTCGTTACCAGCACCAGTCTCAGCAGCAGTCAATTGCGCAAGGCAATAAAAAACAACCACAGATGTGGGATAACTGAGGGTCTCAATCTTTAAAGCGGGGCGTCTTACTGGCATTGTGTCATCATTTTTGAATTCGGCGGACGGGAAGAAAAGCTTGAAAAAAGGCCTTTTAAAATAAAGGGCTTGGAAACCGCAGAAAGCAGCTGAAGGGTATCGCCTAAACTCGCCTGACTGTTCATAAACCGGGCAAAGGCATCGGGTGGCATTTTTTGGGCAAGGGTTAAAAAAACATCAGGGCCAGCGGTCATATCCGCCAATAAGGCTTCCAGAAAAACATGATCCAAAAACTTTGAAAAAGGCGAATCAAACGTGTAATCAAAGGCAAGATTGCCGTGCTCAAGCCGGGTAATACAGGTCTGCACCCAGCGGCTTAACCTTAAAAAACTGTAACCACTGGAGGCCCGCAATGCCCCTGAAGCAGCACCAATTGCCGTATAGTTTTTATAGCGTGGGTCTTTTACAAAATCCGGCAAAAATCTTTGCTGAGACGGCTGGGGCGACTGGAGCGACCGGGGCGGCTGGAGCGGCCGGGACAGCTGACTCAAGCCCATCGGCAAGCTGGCCTGTTCGTGATAAGAACAGGCGGCAATGTCAATATTATAGTTTTCTTTCAGAAATGCGTTGAGCTGCGGTTTTAGGGTTTCCGGGGGAAGCGGCTGCGGACTAAACACGGTGGCTTCAATAAAGCACCGCCGTTGATCAAGCGGCAATTGATAAATAAAATGCAAGCCTTCCTGATTACTTTCCGGGCTGTAATACAGTTGATCCATTAAGCCTGCCGTGTTTTGCCAACTTGTATTCTCATTTGCCCCCAAGCCTGCTGTGATGTGAGCCGGCAGTTCCACCTCCACCCCGTAAAAGACTTGATATAACTTGGCTGGATACGCCCTGTAATCCCAGGGTGAAAACCGGGTATCGATAACATGCCTTGCTTTCACGACACTGTCAGCCAGCTGAATCAAAAAAAATTCGCCTGCTTGCGTAATATCAGCGCCAGTTATAGCATGGTTCAAGCGCAGGTCAATCCTTGTGTCATTTTCAATCAGACGCAATGCTTTTGCATAGAAATCCTCAGCGCGAATACTGCTGTAACGGAATTTCCCGCCCCGGTGAATAACTTGATTGTTGTCAGCCCTGTTTTTACCGTCCCTAACTTTATCAGTGTATATCGTGTTTTCCGGTTTTTTAGAAAAACGCCATTGGGTGTACTGAGACGCAAGCAAATCCTGGTGCACAAAGGGCTGCGTTGAATCCAGCCAAAAGCTCCAAATCCGATCATTACTATACTGTTTGCGTTTTTCAAGGATTAAAATTCGATAGGACAACGTTTTTTTTGACTGACTGTAGGCCATCGCCAGCTGCAACGCTGCACAACCGCCACCCAGAATAACAATGTCTGTTTCAACAGGCCTGGACATTGGCAAGTTGCGTCTTGTCAAAAGCTAAAGCTTCGGCATCCGGCTTAATCCAGAATTTTGGGTGGGCAATACTCCCAATGACCACAAGGCTTTTTTTTATTTTTTCTAAGCCAGACAATGACTGACGTCCTTGCCAATAGGCATAAGCAACCCTTTGAATTTTTTTACCGATTGCCTGATACAACGTTAAGGCCAGCAGAATGGAAACGCGTGACTGAAAAGGCAGAAAGGGCAAGCCTTGCATGGCAAGTGCGTAGTAATCATCGGCCAAATCTAAAAGGCGTTTGCACTCTGCTGTAAAATCAGAGGCTTGATCAACGGGGGAACTCAGCAAGATGTGCGGATCTGAAACGGTCTTCCATTCCGCCGGGATATAAATGCGTTGATTTCCGGCATCTTCCTGGATATCGCGTGCTATATTGGTCAGCTGCATGCCTATCCCAAGTGCTATAGCATACGGCAAGGCCTGCTCTCGCTGAGAATAGGCAATCCCCAGAATGGGACACATCATGGCACCAACGGCACCAGCCACCCGGTAGCAATACTGAATCAGTGCTTCTTCGGTTTGAATGACAACACGTTCCTGGCAATCGGAGCGCATGCCGGCTAAAAAATCCAAAAAATACTGTGTGCTTAGATTTTGTTTTTTAAAATTAGCAAGCGTCGATTGAATTTCAGGGGGCAGTGGCGCATTCTTTTCAATGGCGGCAATAAGCGCTGAAATTTTTTGGTGTGCCACGGCAGACCACCGGGTGTCGTCAATGACTTCTTCCGTTAATTTGTCTTCAGTTAGTTTATCTTCATTAATGATTTCTTCATTCGTCTTACTTTCATCGATTACTTCTCCATTTAGTTTGTCTTCATCGGTTACTTCTTCATCAGCGATATTTTCATCGGTTACTTCTTCATCAGCGATTTTTTCATCAACCAAGTCATCAAGATACCGCAGTGTGGCATACAACTGCGCGGCCTCAGAAAAATTCTGTTTGGCCAGGCATTTTGCTGCAAAGTAAAAGGTCTTTGCGTGCGCCTTAAAGATTGCGTGCGCCTTTTCATTCGAGAGCATGAACAAGTGCTTTCTAATTTGCTTGGTCTGTTCCGGGGGTTCTGTGGCTTTTAAACCGCTTCAGGAATCAATGCATCAACCACTTTTGCAGAACACAAGACCCCAGGAAGGCCTGCCCCCGGATGCGTTCCCGCACCAGTCAGGTAAAAGTTTTTAATGCTTTCTGATTTGTTATGGTAACGAAACCATGCCGACTGACGCAAGATCGGGGCAATCGAAAACCCGGTCCCGTGAAGGCTGCTGTAGCTTGTTGCAAAATCTTCAGGGGTTTTGAAAAAATCGTGACAAATGGTTTGCTCAAGATTCGGTAAAATTGTTTTTGATAATGCTTTTACAATACGGTCTCTCAGCCGAGGGCCTTCCAGACGCCAGTCGATTTCAGCTTGCAAGTTGGGCACTGGGCAAAGCACATAAAAAGACTCACAGCCTTCTGGGGCAAAACTGCTGTCGGTGGCAGTAGGCCGGTGCAAATACAATGAAAAGTCTTCTGCAAGCACCTGGTGTTTGAAAATATCATCCAACAAAGCCTTGTAGCGCTTGCCCAACCAGATGGTATGATGCTCTACATTGGGGTAGCGGGCCTGGGTACCAAAGTAAAGCACAAACAAGCCCATTGAGTATGCTGCTGTTTTGTTCTTCAGCTTTGTCGATAGAGACAAGGACTCGGAATTTACCCAATTTCGGTAAACAAAGGCAGGATCAGCGTTTGATACCACTTTACCCGCGTTAAGCTTTTCACCATTTGACAGCAAGACACCCTTGCACCGTTTAAAATCATCGATTAAAAGCCGTTCTACGCGGGTATTGAGATGCACCGAAATCCCCACTTCGGCCATGAGTTTGGCAAGTGCTTGAACCACGGCGCCAGTGCCGCCTTTGGCAAAGTGGATGCCCCACTTTCTTTCTAAAAAATGAATCAGTGAATAAATGGAACTGGTGCTAAATGGGTTTCCGCCAACCAACAACGGCTGAATGGAAAAGGCCTGCCGCAGGTTTTCATCTTGAAGATGACGGCAAACAAAATTCCAGACCGGCTCCTGGGCTTTTAATGAGATCAAATGCGGGACGGTTTTCAGCATCGTTGAAAAGGTATGAAACGGCGTTGCCCCCAACTGCTCAAAACCTACATCAAAAATCGCTTTTGAAGATTCCACCAGGTTTAAATACCCCGTTTTGTCTGCCGGATTGAAGGCTTCAATTTCTTGCAGGGTGTCTTCAACGCTGCCGCCATAATTAAACACTTGCCCATCTGGAAAGACAAACTGGTACCAAGGGTTGAGCGGAACCAGTTCCAAGTAATCAGCGAGTTGCTTGCCAAACAGCTCGAATAATTCTTCCAGAAGGAAAGGGGCTGTTAAAACCGTTGGGCCTGCATCATGGGTAAAGCCACCCACAGAATACACTTGAGCCCGTCCGCCAAGTTGCGGGCACTGATCCAGCAGTTTCACCGCATAGCCTTTGGCACGAAGCCGTAAAGCACTGGCAATACCCCCAAAACCAGCCCCTACAACAATAACAGTATTATCGGTTGATTGGGCCACTACGGACTGACTTTCTCAAGTTTGGCTTCCAGCCATTGAAAATTCTGGACCAAAAGCGCTTGCACGTCTTCTGAAAATGCCGCAGCAGATCGATAGGCCAGTTGAAGTTCTTGCGCGGCAAGGGCTTTGGTCTGCAAAAATGGTTCCGCATGACCCTGCTGCTGAAAAATAGTCACCAAGTTTAGGCCGTCGGTTGTTTTTTCGGGAGTCTCCACTTTTTTACGCTGATCCTTGCTGTAGTCTTCCAGATCATCAATCATCTGATACGCTTTGGCAAAATAACTGAACACTGTATTGGCAGGCTGAAGCAGTGTACTGTTTTTGGAATAAGACAGTGGCAATTTTAAACTGAGTGCCAACAGTGGGCCAGACTTTCGGCTGGCAATGTGTTTGTATTGGTCCACATCCAGGTCAGTCTCGGATAAATCGTCGAGCTGTCCCTCAACCGTTTTCTGGACAGCCTCATGGCACAACTGAATCAGATTGGGCAGACGGTCCGGTTGACTCAGCTCAGCCAAAACCCGGTAGGCTGCTGATATTAAAAAATCCCCGGCGCAAATCGCTGTGTCAGATCCAAAGCAGGCCCAAACGCTTTTTTCGCCCCGGCGGTGCGTGTCTTTGTCCTGCAAATCATCATGAATCAGTGACGCGTTATGCAAACATTCGACCGCACAGGCCAGTTTCACGGCATCGTTTTCGCTAATTTGATAAGTCCTGCTGAAGAAATAACAAAGCAGCGCCCGTGTTCTGGAGCCTCCTGATACAAAATGATGCGTCAAAGACTGAGACAGTGCACCCGTGGTATTTGCGGTTGTAAACAAATCAAACAGGGCAGTTTCTATTAAATTTTTCGCATAAGCAGCTGTCGTAATACCATTTTCTGATTGATTAATTACATTTGAAGGCATTCAATGAACCTTTGTTTCCGCTGTTGCCGCTTTGCTGAAAGACACTGTTTTTTTAGAGAAACTTGTGTTTAAAAAATGAATGGGCTTTCTGAAAAAGTCATTCGATTTTTAAATACAAGTCGTTTTAAATAGAAAGAGCGGACATTTTATAGAAAGATTTGATTGTAAAAACGGGGACAAGGTAAACGTGGAAATTGGGTTTTATCTGGTTTAAGCAACCTGCGTATAGGCTTTATTTTTGGCTTATACGCAGGTCATAGAATTGAATTCGATTCTCGCTTAGACCACTGGTTCTAGCAAATTAGCTGGCAACATACTCTTCTGCTTCTGATTTGGCCGATGCAATCAGATAGATAATGACGCCAAAGCCGGCTTTCGCCACAATATCAGCAACCGAGTATCCGATTTGCAGGGCCGCGTCGGCAGCTTGAATGTTGAGGGTTGGAAACAGGTAAACCACTGGGTAAAAAGACCATGCCAAAATTACAACCCAGCACGCGAGTTTAACCAAACCTTTGGCTTCATCAGGCTGTTGCTCGATGGATTGCTTGAGGCCTGTAAACAGAGAGACAACGATGTACAGGAATGGAATCATTGACAGTACCCACCAGATTATCCGGCCTTCCACTGAGGCAGCCACTTCACCAGGATAGCCCAAGAGAATCATCAGTGCTGCGGCAATCCCAAGACTGCTTGCCTTTTTAACGGTTTCACCTTTAGAGAGTTTCATGACCAGAATCAACTCAATTAAGAGCAATGGCACAGTGAGAAGCCAATCCACATAACGATAAGCATCGTTAAATGACTTGCCTGTTGCAGTCACCACACCGTTTAACACTTCATAAGCATGATCGAACGATAAAAATATCTGCAAGTAATGGTAGGCTGCAATAAATGTGACCAACCCTGTAATAACCAACGCTGGGCGATACGACGCTGAAACCGACTTCAAATTTAGCCAGAAAAACAGAGTCGCTGCTGCCATTGTTGCAAAAGTAAATGAGAAAGAGTTATACATTAAAGAATGTTCAAGAAATGTTAACGACACCGTGGGGTCCCCTTATACTATTTACGCTAAGTACTACATACAAAAAAAAATAATTATGGCTAATTATAATAGTTTTCAGATTTTAAGGGTAGTATTTGGGTCATATTTAGACGCATTTTTTTCGCTGCCGGCTTTGGTTTTAGTGTCAGCCAGAAAAATAGCCCCCTCGATTTTCCGCCAGATCGCCAACAGGCATGCCTTTCGGAAATAACTGCCTAAAGTCAAAAAATAGATATAAATATTTCGACAGTTATTAAAAAGTATCAAATTTTATTTTTAATTTAAATAAAAAAA
>JBCDLA010000087.1:0-8500 GCA_038745945.1 Cyanobacteria bacterium P01_H01_bin.74
AGAAACGGGCGTGCCTCCTGAAAGAAATTAGATCTAGTCAAGCTGAATCGGTTTCTTCGGTTTTTTTTTTCTCATCTTCTCGAACAGAATCAGCATTTGGCGGTTGTACGCTTGAGGTATTCCTACCATCAACCACGTTATTACTTTCAGGAGGCACGCCCGTTTCTACTGTTTTTTCTGCTGATTCAACGGGAGTCTTGTCCTTGGATTCAGGCTTGGATTCAGAAACACCAACCGACACCTCACCTTGAGTACCTGATCCAGTGCTTTTTGTCTTAGCCGCATCAAGAGAACCAGCTGGATTTGAGGCTCCTGGGTCAGTGTCTTTATCCTGAGTTAATTCTACCCAATCGTGTTCAGGTTCCTTATAAAGGTCTTCCCAGTCATCTGGAATTTCGGGAGTTTCACCAGAAGGGTCAGGTTTTGATTCGGTATTAGGTGAATTGGATTGACCGCCATCACCTGAGGGAGTTTTTCTCTCTTCTGCCAAAGCGCCAGTTTTAGTTGAGAAACGATTAACATGTAAAGTATGATGATTTTTTGGTGAGCGTGGTGAATCTTGTACAAGTATATGATCAGCAAGAGAAACATCACTTAAATTAGCAGTTTTATCTCCAGAATCATCAGCTCCACCTGCAGGTGGATGACCAGGAAGAGAAGAAACCGTGTCTAAGCCAGTAGAATCTTGAGATTTAGAATCAGCCCTATCGCCTTTGAAAGTGACAAATTGATCACCTGGTTCGTAAGACAAGAACGGGCTTTTTTTTATTTTTCCCAAGGTGCTCTGGGAGGAGGCTGATAGATTTCCAGTCAGGCGATTATTTTGTGGCAAAGAGTTTTTGGTATCGGAAAACAGTGACAATCGTATCATATCAGGCAGCTTTCTGGGTTCTGATTTAATTTTTTGAAAGAATTCGTTTAAAAAGCACTGGCAATTTATTAAATCCTTTGCAATGACAATAATTCTTTTCTGAAAATTTATAACAAGAACTGAGCAAATGCAATGAATCCGGTATTCAGCATGCTTTTTTAATTGCTGCCTTCAGGTGTGCTTTTCTTCTACAGTTTTTTTTATTTTTATTTTCTTACGAGAGAAAAAGCCCGCAAAGTGTCATTCCCTCTGGTTTTCAGAAGGCCAAAAGGTTCTGAGAAAGAGAAACCGAGTGATTGGCGATAGCACAAATCCACCTTACAAAAAAAGGAGACCCCTATGAAAGACATCTTAATGAATCACGCCAAAACTGTCATTTCACCTGTACTCGTCTCAGTTGTGACCATTGGTTTAATGAAACTCGGCATTTTTGTCACACACGCAGATTTAGAGCAATCATTGCGCAGCCTGGAGCATGATACCCAGCTGCACTATGCCACACGAAACGATGTAAAAGACATTAAGGCCATGATTTTACAGGTGAACAATCACCTGATTCGGATGGACAACCGGTTAAATAAACTGGTGGACAACCAGTCGTATCAAAACAGTTCTGGTCACTACACCGAGCGGCTCAATCAGAGATAAACTGCATAAAAAAGGCTTTGAATGCTGTGTAAGCAGCATTGGCAGTATAAAGTGCAAGGAGATTAAAAATGTCCCAAGGCGTCAAAATAAAATCAATGCAACTCACGCCCAACTTTATGCTTCAAGAATTTCTACAAGCGGGGGCGCCTTTGCCCGCTTCATGGATTCTTGCAAACATCAGGCAGCTGGCCAACCGCCTACAGGTGGTTCGTGATTTATTGGCACGGCCCATTGTTATTCACTCTGGCTACCGAAGTCCTCAGCATAATCAGCATGTTGGCGGTGCACAAAACAGCCTCCACACAACAGGCCTTGCAGCTGATATTTCTGTGCCAGGGGTAACGCCCCAGGCGCTGCAAAAATTTCTTGGCAACTGGTCTGGCGGATTAGGCTGTTACTCAACCCATACCCATCTGGATTGCAGAGCAACACGGGCCAGATGGCAATCCGGGTAATGCCTGTCAACAAAATTAGACTGCTGCTTTAAACCCATTTGCTCAGTGTGTGGCTTTTACAGCTGTAAGTTTTTGGTCTGCTTTTGCAGCAGCATCTAGCACTTCAAAAAACCTTCCTTTGAGTGCTTCATTTGTAAGGATATTGTCATTATCGATTGCAAGGCCTCCAGCATAGCCTGCAATTTGTAGTTCATTATCGCCTACAAGTATCCCATCGCGTTGTAAAGAATTACGAATATTGTCATTGACTCCCTTTTTTATCTCTTGATAATCCAGTTGCATGCCCCGCTTTTTTGCTGCAGCAATAATCAACTGAATGGCTTCAATGTCTAACTTTTCATTATCCTCAAATAGAGAAAGTTGACTTTCAGTCTTACAAACTCTATTAAACACAATATAAGAAATGGCCTTCACAAAATCGTGTTTCTGAAAGTCAGTGCTTAGATTGGCAGATTGATTGGGATTGTTTAACAACAGTTTGAGTACTTCATTATTGGGTTCATTCAACACCATGAATAAAAGTGGTGTCTGATGATCATCATCATCATCAGTAAATTTGCCTAAACGGGCACCCCGTTGGATTAATTCTGTCATCAACGCTGTGTCTGCATAAAACAAAGTTGGTTTTTCTGTTGGCTTTCTGCGAGTCAGAGCCTCTTCCAGCAGGGTCGTCTTATCATCAATGAATGCCGCGTTAATATCAAGGCACTGATTATCAATCAAATCCAGCAGCAATGGGCCTGTCCAGTCGTAACCTTGCCGAACGCATGCATAAGCCAACACGGTCGTATTATTGACGCCATTCTTTACATAAGGAAGTACAGAATTATCTTTAGGGGTAACAATCGGGCTAAAGTAAACATTAATAAGGTGTGCAATTTCTTCATCTCTGACTTTTTTGTCTTTTTGAGGAATAAGCCCCAAGTCTTGTGATTTTTTGATGTATTGCTCCAGCCCATGACGCAACACTTGTTTAGCGCTTTCTGATTTTGAGGGGTCAATAAAATCTTGTTTATTAATTGTTTCAGCCAGCTGGGCAACTGATTTTTTAAATCTAGCCTTATCCAATTGAAGTGCAAAGTAAAATGAACGTGAAACTGAACCAAGCGCTTGTCTGGTTTTACCTCGAATAAAACTAGTTATTAAATTAACTGGACCAGGGATTCCAGAGCCTGTCACAGTATTTCGGTAAGGGGTTGCAGGACTTTGCCTTAAATCAGTACAATCTCCTTTTGAAACATCTGTAGCAGCAGTGTCACAATCAGTTGAACGGCTATAGGGCAGAATGTTTACACCAAAAACCTGTTCAAAAAGGGATTGTGTGCTTAGTTTTTTCTGTTCTTTTGTCTGAGATTGTGTTCGCATTAATGCATCAGAGACAGTCGTTTTTCTTTTCCTAGAAGTAGCGTTAGGGCTATCAGCTAAAGCTTGTCCTACATTTAAAACTGCTCCGGAGAAAACAGGGGACTTCGGCTTCAACAGGTTAGCAGGAGATTTTTGTAATAACAGCTTCATCAGTGCAGGTGATTTCTGATAATAATCCGTTTTATTCAATCGGTGTGTAAAAACAGATGTAAAGGTAATGGCAAATACTTTAATCTCTAAAGCAATACAGATATTGTATAAACTAGACAAAGGACTAAATTGCGTATACAAACAGTAACTTTTACAAAAATTTTATTTAAACATATAACAAGCAAATAACAAGGTAATTCTTTAAATTAAGAAGCTTTTTCTTTAGGGTTAAACCAAAGAGAGGAATTCAAAAGTATTTTAAACAGATTAAAGTGCCCTTAGTTAAAGCATTGTGTTTCTTTGACATCCTTGTAGGTATTCATTAATCAACGCTATTTCTCTTTGATAAAAGCATTCTCTGTAGTTTATTCAAGTTTATAACAATTGTAACCATTGTGTGTACTGTTTATAAGGTTCTTGTCAGGATACTCTATACTCTGCTTATTTGTTTATTTGTCAAAAATGTCTGTTCCTTTTACCATAGTGGCAATAAATATTAAAACATTATTAATCCCGTACTACTCAGCTTTTTCAAGTGTTAGTGTAGTAACTGAGAACTACCAATGTTGTAATTAAGTAATAATTAAAATTTTTAAAATTTATTTTTTTTCTTTAAAACAGGTGTCTGAATAAGTTAAAAAATACTGGTAAATAAGGACTTCACACTAATGACGCAATCCCAAGAAATTTATTCTGAAGCTGAAAATGACGCTGAAGCTCAAAAAATTAATTCTCAAAAAATTAATCAAAGCGAAAAAAATGCGTTTGCTGAAGCCGTTAAAAATGAAGCGACTGCGGTAGACAATAACAACCCAGATATGCAGGCCTTTCAATCAGAAACAGAAGCCCATTGGGAAAATAAATTTCTTGAATTGCAAGATCAGTTTACACGGCTTGCAGCTGATTTTGAAAACTACCGAAAACGTTCGCGCGATGAACAAAGTGCTGCCGTACAACGTGGTTCAGAAAATAATATTCTGGCCTTGCTTCCAGTTCTCGATAATATTGAACGGGCAACCAAAACCCTGACACCCACTTCTGATCCATCGGCCCTGTTTAATGGATTTTCAGTCATTCAGAAGCAGCTCTTTCAATTTCTGGAAACGGTTGATGTCAAAAAAATAAATACGGTCGGCCAGCCTTTTGATCCCAAACTGCATGATGCAGTTAGTACGATGCCTAACCCAGATTATGCAGACGGTATTATTGCTCATGAGGCACAGACTGGCTACAGTCTTCAAAACAAAGTGATTCGACCAGCACAGGTTATTGTGTCATCAGGCCCTCCAGAATCTCACATTGCAAACGAAACCAATACAACGCCGGAGCAATCAGAAGTTACAGCGCCCAACCCGTTTGAGCAAAAAACTGTTTAACCAGTATCGATTCTCAAAACCCTCTCAAAACCCGATTTAACGCCCTCAATGCTTTAGAGACTTTTTTTTCAATGACCACAACACCCCGCGATTACTATGACATTCTTGGTGTTTCCAAGTCAGCCAATGCTGATGAAATTAAGCGTGCCTTTCGAAAAAAAGCAAAGGCCTGTCACCCAGATACCAACAAAAGTGAAAATGCTGAAGCTGAGTTTAAAGAATTGGGTGAAGCTTATGAAGTTTTATCTGATCCAAACAAACGTGAAATTTATAACCAGTATGGCCACGATGGACTTAAAGGCCGTGGCTATCAGCCGCAATATGATTTTTCAGAAGGGTTTCCAGATTTAAGTGATCTCTTTTCCTCTTTTTTTGGCGGTGGGGGGTTTCGTCAAAAAAATGGGCCTCAGCAAGGCAATGACTTGCGTGTTAATATTGATTTAGCCTTTGAAGAGGCTGTCTTTGGGACAAAAAAAGACATCACATTTACACATTTGGTTTATTGTACCCCGTGTGATGCGACAGGTGCAGCACCAGGTGCCGGGCCTTCCGTTTGTTCAACCTGTGGTGGGCAAGGTCAAGTTCGGCAAACCACGCAAACCATTATTGGTCATTTTACACAAATTACCACTTGCCCAAACTGTAACGGCAGCGGCTCTGTTATTGTTAACCCGTGTAGAGAATGTCACGGAAAAGGCCGCAAGCCAGAAGAAAGTAAACGGCAAATTACTGTTCCGGCTGGCGTTGATCAGGGCACACGATTGCGCATCAGTGGGGAAGGCGATGTTGGGGTTAAAAAAGGACCGCCTGGTGACTTATATGTTGTACTTCGGGTCAAGTCCCATCAAATATTTCAACGTGACGGCTATAACCTTTATGCCAGAAGAGAAATAGACTATTCAACACTGGTTTTGGGCGGTGAAATCAATATTGAAACCCTTGAATCTCCAGAAACAATTAAAGTTCCTGCGGGTACACAGAATGGTCATATCTTTACAATCAGAGGCAGAGGGGTACCGTATCTTAATCATTCAAAAAAACGGGGCGATCTCCTGCTGGAAGTCCAAGTCCACATTCCTAAAAAAGTAGATGGCGAACAAAGAAAGCTTTTGGAGAAACTGTCACAAATTTCTCAAAAACAAGTTTTAAAAACATTACCAAAGCCAGAATTAACTGAGGAGTCCGGTGATGGTGGTGGGCTGGGTGGCCTTTTCGGTAAATTTAAAACGGCTCTTTCCAGCTGAACAACGCAGTGCTGTCATTGACAGCTGCTGAAAAAACCAGAAAGTGACTCATAAGCAAGCCTGGGATATATACAGAAGCTTGTTTAAAAGAGATAAATCATATTCTGAATGAAGCCACTAAACCAAGCAAAAAAGATGCCCGTAAAAGCAAAGGGCATAAATAACAACAGAATGCCATTCAGTAACGGTAATTGATAGGCTTTTGTCACGGCCAGGCAAAATAAACAAACTGACCATAGCCATACGCCCAATAATCCAAACGTAAATAAAATTTGCCCGGCAGGGAAAATGCTAAACTTTAACAAACTTAATGGCCCGAGAAATAACCAGGGTAATGTTGCCAACGCTGTGCATACCAACAATGATTTTATATTTGATGAACGCTGAAAAATAAAAGCCAAGGCTGCAATAATAGCAGCCATTGTTACCCACGAGACGATACCCATAATTGCAGAAACTGGCAATGTTAGTGGCAACCAGGCATAATTGGCTTCTTGGGTTAATGCATCATTGGTGAGGGGAGCCATAAGTGAAATAAAGGCTACAATGAGTGTTGCAGAAAGAAGGCCCATGGGCTTGTTGAATTCATTGACAGAATTGGCTTTATTATACTCTTCAGTTTGTTTCTGAAAAGTATCCACCGGGTTAAACAAGACGCCATAGCAAACATCTACGAATTGTCCCACTTCTTGTAATAATAGTTTTGATTTAATCGAATTTGTCATCAATCATCAATCTTGCTGCGGTTTATTCAATCACCCAAAGGGGTTGATTTGGGTACCTTGCACTGAGGGGAAGTCGGGGCAGGCCAGTATCTATTGCTTTCATATTGTGTTTTGCATCAAGGCCCAACCAGCTTGCAATATCAAAACCAAGGTTGGATTCTTGAAGGGGCAGGCGTTTTTTATTTTTTATTTTAAATTGCTTTTTTGCAAGCTGATCAAGAACAATATGTGCCTTTTCCTGATCACCAAGCGCGTCAACCAACCCAGAAGCCAGTGCTTGCCGTCCAGTGACAATACGGCCATCAGCTACTGCTTTTAACTTTTTTATACGAAGGGCTTTATCAGCTTCATCTTCAATCAATCGGGTACGCCCGGTAATAACTGTTGCAAGAAAATCTTCATAACTGCTGTCAATAATGGTTTGAATAAGCGCCAAGTCGTTTTTGGTGGGCTTTCTGTAAGGGGATAAAATGTCTTTAAAACGTCCACTTTTTATTGTCACTGAATGAATGCCTAACTTTTTATTTAACAATTCAGTCAGATTCAGACTATTAATAATTACGCCAATAGATGCTGTTAATGTGCCTTCGTTGGCAACAATATAATCAGCGGCACAAGCGGTGTAATACCCCCCACTCGCTGTAAGATCACCCATACTAACAACAACAGGCTTTTTTTCACGAACCCGTTTTACAGCGGCATTCAGTTCTTGACTCATCGCAACAGTACCACCGGGCGAGTTAATTCTTAACAGAACACCTTTTACGGAATCATCTTTTACGGCACTGTCCAGCGCTTTTCTCACACTAACAGCGTTAGAATCACCAGAAAGAAGACCACCTTCACTACTGTCCTCCATTGTTATCATTCCGGTAAGCTTTAATAGTTGCAAATGGTCTTTTTTTTGTTTCAGCAAGCTGCTAACAACAAGTTGTGAGTCCGTCAGCTTGTTGGCTTGTGCTTTTTCTGTTTTACTATTGCTTTTTGAAAGGGTGCTTGCATTAAATACACCAAGAATTAAAGAGGCTGTACATAATACAAGCAATGAGACGGCAATAAAGCGTGAAGTCGTCATTTGGCTTAATGCCATATAGTATCTTCTCCTGGCTGGAATGACTTTTTTTATTGGCAATGGCTTTGTGAATGAGCCCTTTTTATTATTTTACACTATTTTAAAACATCCCATTGCTGAAAATCACGCATTGAAGCCAACGATTAAAGAAGGGCCGTCATTTAACAGCCAGACACGGTATTATTTTGGCTTCCTTGGCTGTAAAAACAGTATTGACATTATATTTTTTTATTCCATAGTGAATACAACGCAATTAAAGCAAGTCGCGGAAGTGGTGGAATGGTAGACACGCATGCTTCAGGTGCATGTGGCGAAAGCTGTGGGGGTTCAAGTCCCCCCTTCCGTATATAATTTCATCGTATCTATTGTCAAGTGGTTAGTACTATAATCCTTAAATTTTTTCAGGGGAAAGACAAAATATTGAAGCGTATTGAAAATATATATAAATAACTTATCAATTATTTGTCACGGCATGTTTTTATTAGTTTATACAGAGATGTTCTACGAATTTAATTTTAAACAGCTTTATGCTTAAAAAAGAGTTATACTTTTTGTATAATAATGATTGATTTTAACAAATCTATTTTATAAACT
>JBCDLA010000088.1:0-8210 GCA_038745945.1 Cyanobacteria bacterium P01_H01_bin.74
AAAGCCAGGTCATAGTGTTCGAAAGCCTGGCATTTTCTTTTCAAAAAACTTTTAATCATTGTTCTATTAATCACACTTTTTCACCTGATGTCATTGCAACAGGCTCGCTAACTCGTCTTTTATTACTAGGCAGTATAGTTCCCAAAACCAATGGGAGTGTATACCCTTATCTTTTGAAAAATTGCCTCATGAAAAAACCTGATGACAACTTAATTACAATGTTAGCATTTCTACTTGCAAACCAAATTATTACCACTAAAAAACTTATTGTTTTGTTTCATATTGTACTCACAGAAAAAGATGAAACTGAATAAAAAAACTCGGCAAAGCCATAGATTATGCTTTGCTCTCTTTTTTAGGCAATAGCATAGGCATTGACCGGTGCAATACAATGACATCCTGGGCTGAAAAATCGACATTTAACTCGGGCCAAAACAGCTTTATTTTATCGACTATTTTACGCACCTTTACTCTAAAGTCTCTTATCCGTTTATAATCTGACCCAATTTGATTACGCAATAATTCCCAGCGAAGTTCTTGAGACTCATTTTTAATGTAAAACGTACGGTAAGTTAACCAAAAATAAATATCGAGTGCCAGACTGGATGATTGGAGTGCTTGCATAATACGCAAATCAATAGGCACAGGCTTTAAAGTGATCAGTTTAAAAAACTCATCCGTTAAAGTAACTGTACTTTCTTTGCCTGCAAATTCTTCCATCTGATGCCAAAACAAAGTGCGTTTGCTTGAAACCTGAAGTTCATGCTCACGGCGTCCGTTTTCTTTTGTTTCTTGAACCAATGCAAATTCAGATCGAAAAAGTCTATACGACTGTTCTTTTAATCTCGTAATAGACCCATTTTTACCACCTGACGCAATCAAACAGAGTTTATGCATAAACTCTGTTAAACTTCTTCCCAAAATTAACTTTTTACTATTTGTTCGTTTTGCCTCTGTCGCCATCCAAGCAAATAAAATACGGGGAATTGAACCATAAGGCAGGCCTATGTTTTCCAATTTTTGAGTGTCTTGATTCAATATTCTGCCAGCACGTACTTCAAGTGTATAAGCCCCATTTTTTCGGACCCATACAGCTACATCATCTCCTGGGTTTGAGTGTGGCAATGTGGCTTGAACAAAAGCTTTAGCCATAAACCCCAAAGCATTTTCATCAATAATATTATTGGTGCGGATATCTATTATTTTATTGAGATAATTAACATTTTTTTCAATCTCTGTTGCTTTTTTTGAAGTTAGGTTGCTATAATTATTATCAAGCATTGGCCTTGTTCCTTTTCACTGTTCTAGGTCAATATAAATTTAAGTAAGAGGCAATTGGCGTTGCCTCTTTTTAATTTATATTGGGGTTGTAATACGAGGGGCTAAATTAAAAAAACGAGTTTGTAAGGAGATAAAATTTCTATTGGTAAAAAAGTCCGTGACAGGCAAGTTTAAAAAACTTGTGATTATGGCTTGAAATTTTTTGACCCAGAAAGAGACCCTGTGTGTATTTATTTTGAAAAACTTTTGAGAACGTTGAGGTAATACTTCATTCAAAAGTTTTATATAATACTCTCTATGCATTGCCTCTGTCCCTTTTCACTGTTCAAGGTCAATAAAATTATTTTTTAAAAATAGGCAGTTGGCGCTGCCTGAATACTATTGTGCAGAATTGTTTAAAAAGATGCAAGTTTTTTTTGACAGGCTGTTCAAAACTCTCGAATTTTTGGCAGTTTTCTACGAATAAATGGTCGCGCTTTACAAAAATAAAAGAAAAAGACGCTGAAACAGCCTTCAGTAATGACTTTTAACTTGTTTTCAATGCACATAAACAAAAGTTTTCTACGAATAAATGGTCGCGCTTTTACGAATAAATGGTCGCGCCTATTTCGGTTAAAAGCCTTTCCTGAAGACTTAGTGCAGGATCCCCCTATATATACCAGTATAATATATTACCAGTAATAGGCTGCGCGTCCCTGTTCAAAACTTTCAGGCTTTGCCTTCAAGTTTCAAACAGTTTGCTTGCCCGACGACGATTTTAGCTATTTTTTTAAAACGTTTTAAGGTCAAGATGAGTACCCTTCTGCAATCTCTGACCTTAACGATAGATCAAAGTGACCAAACAAGTTTTACCCCCAGAAATGCAAAATACGGTTTAAGGCTATCTAAAACGGTCCCTGAACTTACGGCACGCTGTAAGCGAGTGCTAAGTTTATATTCACCTATTTTTAAATGGGGTTCAATCAGTATTATTCAGCATTATTTTTTTTGAGCTGGTGTTTTTAAGGCTGCTTCCCACATGTCTTCTGTCACGATTAAAGGTTTTAGATCACTTTTTGATTTTTTTTGGAACTCAACGGCCTTAACGATTTTAGTTCCATAGCTTGTATTTATCCAAGATACTGTGGGCAATACACCGATAACGAGATAATCTAGTGCTTTAACAACGTTTTTACTTGGATAGCCACCGGCATTTCTTGTTAATGTTTCACAAGTTTTTCTTGCGCCTGCTCTGAATATACCAGTAAAGCAAAATGTATTATCTGGGATAATAATATTCGCCTCAGCATTGATAGGCAAGTCTGTAGAATTACCACTGGCCGTGCCTGTTTCTTGCAATGTGCCGCCAATAATTTGAGAGAGTAGATCCCGCATTTCATCCAGCTCAGATTGCTCAACAATTCCATCATCAAGAATCTCTTTGATTTTATCCATCAAAGTTGTGCCAGGCCACTGTGTAAGTTGTTCTTCATTTTCAAGTAACCATTGCCGTAAAAAGTAAAACTCACTCTCATTGAGAACGTTATCTGCCATTAAGCCCTGACAGATACCGAGTAAGTTTTGATAGATTTTTCTGGAAACTTTATTTTTATTGAATTCGTGTGCTTCATGCTCTTGATACACTATAAATCCCCTTGAAATTTAGTCACAAATACACTTTTTGAAAAGACTAACACCTTCAGGCTAGTCTTAAAAGCCAATGTGTGTAACTGTTAACGATTTATTTTTCTTCTTCCAACGGCTTAAGCCGTTGGATAATATCTTGCAGTGACGCTTTATCTTCCTCAATCAGTGAGAGAATGAGATTAAGGGTCTTTTGCAGCGACGCTTTATCCGTACCAATTAGCGAAACAACAAGCTCTGCCTTTTCGTTCGCGTCCATCTCATCCAAAACACGGCGAAGTGCATCAACCGGGGTGATAGTGTAAAGCCGCTTAAAGGCCTCTTTTAGTACGTCTTGACTGACATTTCCGGGGTCTTTGCCTTGCCAAGCCAAAACTAAATGGATTAACGGTATTTTTAAAGCTTTGGCCAAGCCTGCTAAGATTTCAATGCCTGGAGACTGGGTGTTTCCATTGAGAATATTTTGGATTGCTGTGTATGAGATTCCTGCTCTTCTGCCGAGTTCTCGGATTGAAATCTTTTTTTCTTTTTGTTTTTTCACGATATAGTCAGCAAGGTGACTGGGGATATGAGTTATTTTTCGAGGCTTTTCAAGCAATATTTCTTCTGCTTTTTCTTCAAGTTTTGCTATTGCTGGCTCTCGCTCTCGCCAAGCTGTGATTAGCTCTTCAATAGGCACTTCCAGTGCTATTGCAAGACCTTCTAAAATCTCAATTCCTGGGTCTTTTGTTTTCCCGCTTTCGATATTATTAACTGTCGTGTAACTGAATCCGGCTAGACTACCGAGTTCTCTTAACGTAAGTTTTTTTTCAGTTCTTTTTTTAAAAATATATTCAGATAGCATGCTTATCACTTAAGGTGACAGTTTTTAAATTTTTTAGTAGATATGTTGACAATAAAAGTATTAAAATTTTAGCTTGACAAAGGATCGAGCAAACCGTATAGTAATTTCATACGCAAATAAAAACCTGAACCTGTTGCTGTTGGTGAAGTACAGGGTTTTTTTCAGGATGAAATTTGCAAGTAAATTTAAATGAGATTGTACGTTGATAATTGAATATTGACTTAAGGCTTATGAGGCAGTTTAATTTGTTTGACAATTTCAGACAATGTGTCTTTGTCATCAAATGCGGAATTAAGCAGTTTTGCGCACTCTTTGGGAGAAAGTGTTTTCAAGAAACGTCTTAGCGCTTCTGAAGGTTTTATATTATATAAAATTTTAAGGGCTTCTTCGATTGTGCTCTCATTGAAATCTACGGACTCTTTATTTTGCCAAGCTAAAACAAGATCGTTCAGTGGAACCTCAAAAGCTTTAGCGACACCTGCCAATACGTCAATACCCGGATTTTTGGTTTGTCCGCTTTCTATCTGTCTGATAGTTGAAGCTGAAAAACCTGCAAGTTTTGCAAGTTGGTTAGCTGAAAGTTTTTTTTCTTTTCGGTTGTTAAAAACATAATCAGAAAGCATATTTTGTTTGTATATGAAAATAAAATCAAGTTTTTAGCGTTTAAGTGTTTAAAAAATTTATTTTTAGATAAATGTTAAAAAAATACGTTTTTAACTGTTGACAAAAAAATAAACAAACCGTATATTAATTTCATACGCAATTTGAGAACTAAACCTGCCGCTGTTGGCGAAGTGGTTCGTTATTTTTTCAAATTGCGTTCCGCAAATAAAATCAAAAAATCGGGTTATTCCTGATTGTCAAACAAGATAGCGAGTTTTTAAGTCAATATTTAATTAAATCAGCAAAAAATAAACTCCTTGTCGTTTTAATTATTGTTTTTTAATTATTGTGTTTTTTAAAAATTTAATCCAATCGAAGGCTATACAGCTAAGTTGAAAGTTCGCCTAACGCTAGTACCCTACACAAGCGGGCAGTAATTAACGCTGTTTTTTGCTGCCTTTTTTATTTTTTTGGTTGCCAAGATTGAATTAAAGCGAGGTTTTAAATGTATCATTCGTACGAACCTATTGCAATGCCTGACTGGGACAAACCATTTTACAATGCCGTTGCTGATGGCGTTTACATGTGCCCATACGTGGGTGCAAAACTTAAAAATCGAGATGGTAAATTACTACTAGTATTGGAGTTTCAGTTTTATCAGCAATCTGCAGCAAACCCAATGGCAGTGAATCTGTGGCTAAATGCATCGGCTGAATTTGGAAGTAAGCTGATTAAAAATATTGTGCGAAAAATTATAGAATTCAACCACCCAGGCGAAATGCTTGATGATTATGCCCACCTGCAGGCTGGTGAAACATTGCAAGAGGTTGCCCGGTTTATAGACAACGGCCTCCAAAAAAAATCGTGCAACATTCGTTTTGAAAAGAAAGAGGGCTCAAAGTACCGCAATTATTGGTTTGAAAGTATTGCCACAAGCCCAAGCAATGAAACTGAAATAGAGTTTTTAACATCGTAAAAAGAGGTTATACTATCATGCCTGTTGCTTCTGCACATTGCGATAGAGAGTTAGCGGTTTCCAGAACACCCTGGACATCGCCCAGTTTAAAAATTGAAAATTCCATCAAAAGATACCGTACACCGTGGACGATTACTAGCCAGTATTGTTATTTGACAAATCGTGATTGCGATTCTTGTTCTGCGTTTAAAACAATAGGGTTTCGTTTTCTACCTGAAGCTGTGACCGATGACAAATGGGGTGGTGCTAAATATGCATGTCATATGCCTTATGCCATTGAAACCATTTTAAAAGAAAAAGGCCCACCACCCAGAACATTCGCCAGTTGGGAAAATTATCAGGAAAAAAATACTGATGAAATTAGTAATTAAGTTTTTGAACAAAAGTATAAATACATAAACCAATAAAAGTAGATATTCATGAATACTGTTTTAAAGTTAGATATCAGCCAATACTTGGCTGAAACAGCCCACCTGACGACTGAAGAGCAAGGGGCTTATTTGCTACTGATTATGAATTATTGGCAAACAGGTAAACCCTTGAATAATACAAACAATCAGCTGGCTAATGTTGTACGGATGTCATTTAAACAATGGAAACACGTACAGAAAAAGCTGGCTGCATTGTTTGTGGTTAATGATGACATTTGGCTTCATGAGCAATTGGAGTATGAGCTCATGTTTGCCAAGGCCGTTGTACAAAAGCGTCGGATGGCTGGCTTGGCTGGTGCTCAGAAACGCTGGGGGAGTAAAACATTTATGCATGTTGATGATGACGCCAGTAAAGAAGAAGTGGAGAGCAAATCAGAGAGTTTTCATGACCCTGGCCCTCAGCTTCCAGTACTGCCTCCTTCCAATATTGATAACAATTTAGGCTCTGTTGAAGTTTTGGACGATCCAGAGTGCTTGAATGATAGTGATAAAACACTGATTCGACAAGCTTGCCAAAAGTTTATGGAAATGAGCCCATCAATCTTGCATCATTCCAATTGGGTGCCAGGTTTCTTAGGCCTGGAGCTTCCTAAAATTAAGCAAAGTAAACCAGAGTTAAAATCTGATGATATTTTAACTGTTTGGCTTGAGGCTTGTCGTATTGCAGTTGGCAAAGGGATATACCAAGCCAACTATATTATTAAGGTTTTTCATAACAAGATAGCGCACTATACGCCGTCTTCTTACCAATTGTCTGGACAAACCTCTGCGCGTCCTAATCTGGGCGGTTTGGGTGGCTGGTCTCCTCATATCGTACCAGCTGAAGAACGTGAACATGGCATCATACGTTTTGGATAGTGGGTATTGTCAATGAGTAACCAGATGCAACAGCTGTTAAACCGTGCCTATGCTTTTCAGCGTAAAATGGCTTCTGAGCGACAAGGTCAATCGCAAGAACAACAGCATGTTGCAAAAGACACTGCTTTAGAAAGGCAGATTAACAATTCAAGGGCATTGCTGGGTTTAGGTCATCGTTTCAGTGGGGTGACATTTGATTCGGCTGATGTGGATAAAAAACACCCAACAATGCAACTTATATTAGAGAAATACGAACAGAAAATGAAACGAGATTTGCTGTTGTGTGGTGGTCCAGGAAGCGGCAAAACGTTTAATTTGATTGCATACATTACCAAGATTGCCAAACCCATGGATTCTGGTGGCTGTGATGCCAAATTTATTCGATCGAGTGAATTGAAAGATTATTTTAGGGATACTCGCAAGTACAGTGAAGAAATCGGAAAACTTAGGCGTAAACGTATTTTAATGATTGATGATTTCTATGTTGGGGCTTATACAGCCAGCTTTTTAGAATCTTTTGTTGATCTGTTTATAGCCCGGCAGGAGCGTGCCGGGTATAAAACATTTATAACCAGCAATGCCAGTGCAGCGGAGTTAAGAGAAAATTTTGACAAACGGCTATTGAGCCGCCTTTCTGGTGGACTTTATTCAATTGGGATGGTTTTACAGACCTCAGCGCCTGACATGCGAATGGAAGAAAGTGGATGAAAAAGAGATATGGATGATGAAGAAACATTGGGAATCAGATATTACTGACTATGAAGTCGTATCTGATGAAAAAATTGATTTTATTCATGACCAAGTTGAAGGCTATTTAAAATGGTTGATGGATTCTGAAAATAAGGTAGACAATAAGAGCCTTTCATTTCTTGGGGGGCTTATTGCGATTACTATTACTTTTTTAGCTTATTTGCATCAACTTTTAAGTATTCAACGAGACTTTTTGCTGGTTCTACCTGCAATTGTTTGTATATTTAGTTTTTTAATTGCAATCTTTATTTTAACAAATAATTTTAAGCCAACGAAAAAGAAACCCTTGGGAAATGAGCCCAGAAACCTTTTGAAGCAAGAAGTCATTAGCTATGATCTAAGGCTGATCAAGCTTTCTGAAATAGAGCATTACCAAGAGCGTTGTGAGCAAAATTGGGCATTGGTTGAGTATAAAGCTAAAAATTTGGAATATGCGATAAATGTTATTACTTATGGGCTATTTTTAACAACGGTTTTGATGTCGGGGTTGATTATCTTTTGCTGAGTTTTTTGCATCACCGATTTGCCCTGTTGTTGGCTTTCCTTGTTTGCTTGTGCTCTCAGTTTGTTTTTCAGGATTCTTTTCCTTGGTTTTTTTGTCGGACATGGTGTTATTTAAACCTTTAATGCCAATCTGTTTTTTATGTTTTAGCACTGCCAGAAAGAGGGGGGAAAATGGTTAAACAATTATTTGCTAACAGCAGGAAGTATGCATTTCAAAAGCAAGAGCAGGCATTTCTTGATGTGATTCATTCTTTTTTTGAAATGATTGATCGATCAAATTCTATTCAGGGAATTTTTCTAGATATAGTACCGTTTAAACCTTACGTCAAGAATTTATTGG
>JBCDLA010000089.1:0-7452 GCA_038745945.1 Cyanobacteria bacterium P01_H01_bin.74
GCTGTTGAAAAGTTATTATTTAGCGCTTGTTTTAGGCCTTCCTGGTTACCATCAACCCAAAACCGCGGACTGGTCTTTAAACGCGTTCCATCTTGAAAGGAGACAATAACAGGCTGTTTTCCCAAATGCCGTGAAAAAATATGACTTAACGATGTCCATTCTTGCCAGGTCATTGGCCGTTTCAGAAAAAGCTCAAACGGAAAAGTTGCGCCAATATCATTAATACTACTGGCGATTATGCTGTAAGTTTCATTGTTATCGCCACGAAACTGCAAACGCCCTTCGAGCAAAACTTTTTTACCTTCTTCAACGCGCTCACCAAACTGTACAATGGCATCGCTAAACATAACAAATTCAACCTCGCCGGAAAAATCCTCAAGCACACCAATCCATATTGGACGGTTGGTTTTTGTGGTTTTTTTCTGCAAACCGGAGATTAAGCCACCCACAACAAATTTGTCCAGACCATCCGGGCAATCTTTTAACTCAATAATAGAATGGCTTGTTACCAACGGAAGTTGTTCCCGCAGGTTATCCAATGGGTGAGAGCTTACGTAGAAACCCAGCAATGCTTTTTCATGCTGTTGTATTTCTTCTTCGACATATTCGTCTGAACTGCCGGAGAGGCTTAACCCACTGAATAAAGGCCCGGAGGCTTCTGATTCAAAATCAGAAGCCTGACTTGAACTTTTTGAAGGCATTACAGAAAACAAGCTAACTTGCCCTGTAACCTGGCGCTCGTGGCATTTCGCTGCATACGCCGAAAGGCTGTCAGCATTATTAAACAGTTGCCGTCGCGACTTTTGAAAAGCACTGAGTGCACCACTGTTAATAAGGCTTTCCAACGTTTTTCTGTTTAAGGTTTTGGGGTCAACCCGCTCACAAAAATCCTCTATGCTGCTGAAAGGAGATCGATCGCGTGCTGAAATAATATTATCGACAACACCAGTGCCCACATTTTTAATGGAGGCCAAACCAAAACGAATGCCTTTTTGCCCATCTGGTGTGAAATTCAAGCCAGAGCGGTTCACATCAGGCGGTAAGATTTCAATCCCCAGTTTTCGGGCGGTTAAAATATAGTACTGAATTTTGTCTAAGTCATTTCTGACACTGGAAAGGAGGGCCGATAGATACTCAATAGGATAATGGGCTTTTAAAAATGCAGTCTGGTAAGCAACAAGCGCGTATGCCGCAGAGTGAGATCGGTTAAAGCAATACGCAGCAAACTCGCTCATTGTATCAAAGAGAGCGTTTGCAATGGTCGAATCGACATTGTTTGACAAACATCCCGCCAGAAAGCCTTCGCGTTCTTTTTCCATGACTTCAGCTTTCTTTTTGCCCATCGCGCGACGCAGTAAGTCTGCCTGGCCCAAAGAATACCCTGCCAATGACTGTGCAATCTGCATAATCTGCTCTTGGTAAACAATGGTGCCGTAAGTATCTTTAAGCAGAGGCTCCAGGGCAGGGTGCTGATAGTCGACCGCTTGCCTGCCGTGTTTTCTTTCAACAAACTGTTTGACCATCCCTGAGTTTAACGGGCCTGGGCGATACAAAGCCACCAATGCGCCAATGTCTTCAAAAACCGAAGGTTTTAAGTCTTTAACCAAAGCTTTCATCCCTGAAGATTCCAGTTGAAAAACCCCATCGGTTTCACCAGACGTGAGCAGGGCATAAACCGCCTCGTCATCTAGAGGCAGTTGACGCATAGGAACCGATATCCCCTGATGCTCTGCAACCAAGGCGATTGTGTTGTCAATAATGGTCAGGTTCCTCAGCCCCAGAAAGTCCATTTTAAGGAGGCCCAATTTTTCCAGGTCCCCCATCGGATACTGCGCCACTATTAAGCCTTTTTCCTGACCGTCCTTGGTATACTGCACCGGCACTATTTCATCCAGCGGATCTTTTGAAATAACCACACCGGCCGCATGAACCCCAACACTGACTGCAGTGCCTTCCAGCGCCAGAGCCAGGTCAACGAGCTCTTTAATCTGAGGATCAGTGTTGCATTGCTTGCCCAGTTCCATTCCCTCTGCAAGTGCGTCTTTCAACTTAACGCCAGGCCCGAACGGAATCATCTTTGCAAGTTTGTCACTTTCAGAAAAGGGGATGGCCATAACTCGGGCAACAGCTTTTAATGCAGCTCGGGCAGCCAATGTGCCAAATGTTATAATTTGGCAGACCCGATCTGGCCCGTACTTCTGGCGAACATAATTAATCACATCTTCGCGGCGCTCAATACAAAAATCAATGTCAATATCCGGCATTGAAACCCGTTCAGGATTCAAAAACCGCTCAAAAAGCAAATTATGCGCCAACGGATCAATATCGGTAATGCCCAGAACATAAGCCACCAAGCTGCCCGCAGCTGAGCCTCTACCCGGCCCAACAGGAATATTGTTTTCACGAGAATACTGAATAAAGTCAGCTGTAATTAAAAAATAAGCAGGAAAACCCATTTGATTAATAATGCCCAACTCATAATTCATGCGCGCCTCAATTTCAGCACTAAAAGGCTGATAGTACTGCTTGGCAGCCTCTTCCACAGCACGGTGCAACTCACCCTCGAGTGTAGCGCCCTCAGGAATTGGAAAGTCAGGCAAAATGGACTTTCCCTGGGCCATTTCAAACGAAATCTTATCCGCAATTGCAAGCGTTTCTTCAATGGCCTGATCAACAATAGGCCAATCCAGCCCTCGAAAACTCTGGGCCATTTGATCCCCGTTTTTAATGTAGTATTGCGACCCGTAAATTTCCTGGCCTTGGACCTCGTCAATGGTCTTGCCTTGCTGCATGCACAGCAGAATGTTGTGGGTTCTGTCATCACCCGGGCGAGAAAAATGGCTGTCATTTGTTGCAACCAGACGGATATCAAGTTCTGATGCTATTTTTACAGCTTCCTGCACGTACCGGAATTCTGGCTCTTTGCCGTGATCAGCAATTTCCAGATAAAAATTTTCACCGAACATGGTTTTTAAAAATTTTGCGCGAACCCGGGCTTCATCCGGGTTTCCTCGTAAAAACGGTCGGGCAACCGGACCTGTTAAATCCCCCGATAAGGCAATTAAACCCTCTGAATACTCTCCCAGCATTTCCCAGTTAATGCGGGGCTTGTAGTAAAAGCCTTCCAGCTGTGAGCGCGATACCAGCTGGACCAGGTTTTTATACCCCACAGGATTCTGACAGAGTAATACAACTTGGTATAAAATCTGGCGGCTGGTTTTGTCAGTTATATCCCCGTCAACCACAAATAAATCTGCACCAATAACCGGCTTAATGCCTGCAGCCGTTGCAGTATTGTACAATTCAACCGCCCCGTACATTACACCATGGTCGGTAACGGCAACAGCGGGCATATTGTTTTCAGCGGCAATGCTGACCAAATCCCCAACCCGGGTGGTGGCATCAAGCAGGCTGTAATGGGTATGCACGTGTAAAGGCACAAAAGGCCTGGGCTTTGAGACATTCATAGAAAATCACATCAAAGTTTTATAAAAATCATAAAAAATTTATATATTTAGCCAATAACAGGCATTTAGAAGCTGTAGTGCTTCTTATTGTTTTCTTTGGGGACGGCTGGGCGCCAGCTTATAGTTTAAAGGATCTGGCAGCGGGTTGTCTTGTAAGGTATCAGGGTTTAACGGCGGATTGTACAAATGGTTGAGCAATCCAAGGCTGAAAGCCAGCGCTGCGTTGTTTAGCAGACTGCTTGCGTTGCTAGATGCAGCCTCTGCATCATCCACGTAGGCAAGGGCTGGAATGGCAGTTCTTGGGGTGACTGAGTCTGTGGCATTGGGGTTGGGTCCATCAACCAGAAAGCCCAGCAACGGTTTTTCCATAGCGCGTACCCACCGATGAGACAGGTTATTTACAGCATGCAGAGGCAAACCGGTTACAAAGGTTTTGCCCAGCGGATTCAGCTCAAAAAGATACAGCAATGAGCGGCCCGCAATATTGCGGTACCGCAGTTCACCCGTTAAATCAGCCGCAATCAACAAGACGTTAAGCCGGTTCAAAAGCATCCGGTTAGAAGACTCTGCATAATGCGGGGCAGACAGCCCGCTGGCATAAGGGGTATTTTCAATGGCTGTTGCTATGTGGTTGGCGAGTGCTGAAACCTGCTGTTTGATGTACTGTTTTGCGGCAAGATTCTCGGCTGAAAACCCGGTTGAAACCGAATGCTGACAGTAGTGGTACAGGCCAAGCAGGGCTGGATTTCGCCATGTGAACGGGACAATTTCAACGGCCGGCAAGTGGGCAAAAATAAATTGCTGGTAGAGAGGTTTCCCTGTGGTCACAAATAACTCAGCAGCAGCCCAAAGGCGGTATGGCAGATCTGTAGCCTTCGGGTTGTCATCAATAAATTCGCCAGACCCCAGATAACTTGCATCCACCAACTGAACCCGCTGAACAGGACGACTGCTCAGGTACTGCCACGCCTTTTCTGCCGCAAGCAGGCATTTAATGCCGTAACTGCGTCCTGATGGACTGCCTGCGTTTTGAAAGGTTCTGGCCGCAATAGCCAGTGTTGCTGCGGTGTTGGCGGTTTCTTGGGTTGAAACACCAAATACATAACGGTCTTGATCGTCATCGTGCGGTGGCATTTTTTCAGCGGGCCATCGCTTTCCGGAGACTTTTCGATAAACAGCCCCATCCCGGCGCTGCATGGCAAGCAGCCAATCAATCCCCACCTTGGTTTCGTGCAACAAGTCATTAAACTCGCTGGATTCACGAGCATCCAGCAATGAATACCCCAACCGAAAATAGCGGAATGCTTGCGGATCAATATTGTATATTCCCATTAGCTGACTGGCAGAAAGAGCAGTGCTGGTCACATATTTGGCATAATCGCTGCCGTTGTGCCAGCCTCCTGTGACATCACGTTCCCCATCATCCAAAGCCACACTGATCTGCAAAGCGGATGCTGTGGCTTCTGCAAGCGTTGCATCACGCACGTGGCACGCCGAATGAAAAATGTCCAGCACATCATCTCTGACGGATTGGCCGCAGCGCTGATAGTAAAACGTCTTAATACTGGGCTTTAAAATATCCCAGTAGATAAAGTCATTAATTTTTAGCTGGGGTAAAGTGTGCTTGACCCCTTTCAGTTTTAGCTTGTAATTGCCCGGTGTTTTAAAGTCTGTAAAATCAATCCGAATGGTCTGTGACCCTGGGTTTTGAATGCTGTTGTCAGAAACGGGCCTAAATGCAGTGGTTTTATAGACCCGTTTCCCAAAGAGAAAAGGAAATTTGGAGTTACGCTTGCTGAGATCAATTAATTTCATTTCAACCGGCGAATCCACGGCAATATCTTTAAGCAATAAATATTTTTCTGCCTCAGGATGATACCCGATAGAGGACTGTAAAACTTCTACTGCCTGCGCAGGTAAAGCAGTCACCAGATCATACAAGAGGACTAATATGCATACTTGCAAAACATCTTTTTTTGTACGTTTTGCATGGTAACTTTGAAGAAGCCCAACTATAGTCAACGGTATTATAAACAGCATTGTCATAATTTGATTTTATTTTAAATACAAGGCAATGTTAAGCAGCTTCTTCTACCATCAAGACAATTCGATGGTACACTGAGAAATAATGTGAATCGAAGCAGAGTAACAATATTCATTTTTCAATGTAGAAAAAAGCAGAAATAAAAGTATTACCCAATGGCTTTAAAAAAATCTCATTTAGGCATTAGCCTTATAGAAATAACAGTTGTTATCAGTATTTTAGCAATTGTTGCAACTTTTGTAATGACCAAAGTATTACTATCACAGAAAGACACTAAACGGATTGCTGTATTTAAAGAAACCATAGGCGCTATTCAAGAAATTGCTTACAAAGGTTTCGTCGAAGGAAAAATTGTTCAAGGTTCTAATGGAAGCTATGTTTTGAATCATCTGAACGCATTAAAGATCTGTGATACAAATTCAGAAGCACAAGGTTGTTGGAACTCAAGCTTGTCAGACGCCAGAACAAAACAACCAGGTTGCATTTTAGCTAATGGTGCTGTAATTGCAGGCCTTCAAGACAAACCAGGTGGACCTGGAGAAAATAATTTCAGGTTTTATATTGATTGGAATGGTCAAAAAGGTCCCAATACTCTTGGAGATGATTTACTAAAGTTACGGCTGTATTTCTTTCCTTCCAGTAATGCGGGGAATTTGGAACCAGGGGATACAACAGATACAGAATTGTATGAAGAAATTTTCAAATGAATTAATGAGTACCAACTGTATCAGTAATATTTCTCTGTTTAAATTCCACTTACCCAATACAAAGCCTTAACTATATTGGGATAAATAATTGTGTCATTAAAGCCGTCCGATGAAATATCTGGGAACCGAAAGTCCGTTGATTAAACCGATAGTAAATCTCGGCCAGTTATTTCTAGAGTGTTGCAGGACGCATATAATAGCTCGCTCTATTATTGCTTCATACAATGTTCCTACAGGTTCCAGACTGCTTTATGGCTTGTGTCATACTATTGTGTTCTATTGGCAACCAGTTTCATTTATAAAGATTTGAGCTTATCCGTCTTCTCAATATAAGCATTGTTGTCTGTCTTATTCCTTTTTAATCACCAAATTTTACGCTTCAAGAAATTTTAAACTTTAAAAAACTAGGTAGTGTTGACAATTAATCTTTCTTTTTTCGTCTAAATATGCTCTCCTATTCGTAGGAGGATAGAGAAATGCATTTAACAGACAAGCAGTAGGACAAGATTAAAGATGCTTTGCCTGGCAAGGCTTCAGATGTTGGGGTGACAGCACAAGACAACAGGCTATTTGTTGAAGCTGTATTGTGTGAAGGTAGAAACGGAGGTTGATAGTGAGGTTTACCGTAGGAATAGGGTAACTGTGATTCTTTTTACAAACGTTTTAGCCGCTGGTCTAAGGCAGGCGTTTGGCAGATGGTCTTTAATACACTGGCTGCAAGCGCTGATGTCGAGTGGCTGATGATTGATTCAACGATTGTCCGGGCACACCCATGTGCTGCCGGAGCTAAAAAACCGAGGCCCACAAGCCCTAGGCAGAAGCCGGGGAGGCGTTTCTACAAAAATCCATGCGACCTGTGATAGCCATGGGAACCCGTTACGCTTCATTCTTACCGGTGGACAACGCTCAGACTTTATCCCGGCACTGGACCTCATATTGGGATACAAAGCAGAAGCAGTTTTGGCTGAGCGAGGGTATGACAGTGACGCTGTTTTAAACACAATCAATGCCAGTGGTGCTATTGCCGTGATTTCGCCAAAGAAGAACCGCAAGATTCAGAGGAAATACGACGAGCATCTCTACAAGGAAAGAAATCTTGTTGAGCGATTGTTTAACAAGCTCAAAAACTTTAGAAGAGTAGCAACCCGGTATGAAAGCTCGATGTGAATTTCCTCAGCTTTATTTGTCTTGCTGCTATCACGCTATGGCTTAAATAATTGTCAACACTGCCTAA
>JBCDLA010000090.1:0-7353 GCA_038745945.1 Cyanobacteria bacterium P01_H01_bin.74
CGAAGACTGAAGAAGGATACAGCTGTATTTCTTACACTGAGACATCAGAGAACAAATCAGAAAGTAAAAAAAGTGAGAGACAATCTCCCATATTGCACTATCAGTCTGGTTTAAATAAACAGATTTTTTTGAATTCTCCCAGTATAGAAAAAACAGAAAAAGCGGTTGTGCCAGCAATAACTGCAACAATAAACACAGGCAATGAATTTTGTGAGAAAACAGCGGAAGAAATTGATTACTGGTTAAAAAGTAAGGTTAAAGGCAGACGTTTTGAGCACAGCTTGGGTGTTGCAGAAAAGGCAAGCCAACTTTCATTGAAATTTAACTTGACCGTCAAACAACATAAACAAGCAGTTTTGGCTGGTTTCCTTCATGACTGTGCAAAATTGCTGACACCTGATGCATTAATCTCGAGCTTGAAACAATATAATTTGCCCATTAACCCAGCGGATTTGGCTTCTTCTCAAGTCCTTCATGCAGAAGTGGGGGCTGCCCAAGTCAGACACGAACTTGGTGTTAACGATGAGTCCATTTTGAATGCCATTTCCTGGCATACAACGGGGCATCCAAATATGTGCCAAAGCGATACTCTTGTGGAGAAGGTTGTTTTTATTGCGGATAAAATTGAGGAGCGAACCCGTAATACTGAATTTTGTAATAAAATAAACAACCATTTGGATCAGTGGATGCATGAGCCTAACATCACCGCAAACAATATTCTTGCTGCTGGGGTTATGGTATTGCTTGAAGAAACAGTGCAATACTTACAAAGCCGTTCTTTAACTGTTCATTCAAAGTCTTTAATGACATTAAATGCTTTACATGATCAATTGTACTGGTTAAATAGACACACATGTTTACAAAATAATAAGGAGATCACTATTTGAGTTTACAAGCCAATGATACCCATTCTTACCCTGGAAAATCACTATCAAAACCGCTGGATTCTTTTATGCTTGCGGCTTTTGCTGCACAGATTGCTGAATCCAAAAAAGCACAAGACACCATTGTTCTTGACACAGCACAAGTTTCTAATTTAGCTGATTTTTTTATTATTTGTTCCTGCGAGTCAACAGCGCAATTGGTCACCATTTCAGAATCGATTGAAAAGCAGTTTAAGGCTTTGGGGTATCATTTAATGGGTGTAAGGCCTGACCGCTCTAAAACGTGGCGTCTGTTGGATTACGGTGACGTGGTTGTGCATGTTATGAACAGTACAGAGCGCGCCTATTATCAGCTTGAGGTTTTTTGGAATCACGCTGATTTTGTTCCCAGAGCGCTATGGCAAGCCCAGTTGCCTGAGGCTGGCTAGCTCTGTATTCTCAAAAATTAAGCGAATAACTGATAAGAAAAGGTTTTGAGAAAGCGTTTTTATCTTGAAAGTTGTGTAATCTATGACTTCTTTAAATTTTCTCACCCAATACAAGGTGTTAATTGACGACATAAAATTCAGTTAAAAAATAGCATTTTAGTATCCCTGTTTTAACAAGTAATATTTAACTTGCAACAACAGTAAAATCCCGACACTGTTTATACCAATTGGGGCTGTTTTTTTGAACCACTCATCGGTTGGGAAAAAATTGGCATTTTTAAAATTGACCATTGAAGTTTTTCTTTATAGATTGCTGGGTTTATTGGCCACTGTTTTTCAAATAAAGCTTGATAAATACGTTCTGGCAATGGGATAGCAACTTTATGGTTGGTTTTGGCTTGGTACAGAGGAAAACCATCTTGATTCAATAAACGGGTTAGCTCAAATGAAAAGATTCCTTGCGGTGTCACCCAGTCAATGGTATCTCCCACTTGAAAAGGATTTTTAACGACAAAATAAACCAATGGTGTATTTTGATTCACGGTATCTTCTGGAATTGTAAAACCTTCTTTCATCGCTGTTAACGCGAGAAACCGTGATGTTTGCTGACTCTCTGTATCTTGGTAATTGTATGCTGTACCATCTGGCCTGCCATTGTAAAAGCCTTCTGTAAATCCGCGATTTCCCGCTTCTGCCAGTTCAGCAACCCATTGTGTGAGTTGAATTTCATCAACTGACAAATGATTCTGCGCATTTCCACAAAGTATATCAATAGCTTGTCTATAAACCCGCGCAGTAGTTGCCGCGTAAAACACACTTTTGGTTCGCCCTTCAATTTTAAACGAGCAGATTCCAGCTTGCTGTAATTCGTGTAAGTGACGAATTAAGCACAAATCTTTTGAGTTTAACATGTAAGAGCCTTTATCATCCTCCTCAAAAGTGTAAGGCTCATCAGGCCGAAAGGCTTCTGCCATCGTAATGTGCTTTAAATCAACGTTTTCAGATTCATAATGTGTTTCAGTATTCAGCCCGCCAGGCCCCGGGTAAATCGCTGCTGATTTTTCTGACCTGATGGATTGAGATTGAGGGCTTGAGTCATCTGTTGATACAAATGACCAACGGCAGCTGTTGCCGCACATGCCTTTGTTTGAGTTTTTGGTATTGTCGGTTAAGTAATCACTAATGACACAACGCCCTGAGTAGGCAACACAGATTGAGCCGTGGATAAAGCATTCCAACTCAAGTGTTGGCAGCGCCTCATGGATTTCTACAATTTCACGATACGGGACTTCGCGCGCCAAAATAACCCGCTGAACCCCCATATCTTGCCAAAAAGCACATGCTTCTGTGTTTAGTGTGTTGGCTTGCGTGCTTAAATGGAGTGGGATATCTGGGGCATACTGTTTGGCCAGGCGATAGGTCCCGGTATCTGTAAAAATGATGGCATTGGGTTGTATGTCCTGAAGTTGCTCTAAATGCGGGATAATACGCTTGAGATCAGGATTGGAAGGAAAAATATTGATTGTAATATAAACCTTAACCCCTTGATCTTGGGCAAGGTGGACATAATGGGCCAAGTTTTTCTGAGAAAACTGATCGCCTCGGCCCGGGGTTCTTAGACTGGCCATTGGCAAGCCCATATAAACAGCATCGGCACCATAAGCCATGGCATAGAGCAGTTTTTCAGGGCTGCCTGCAGGTAAAAGCAGTTCAGGTTTTTTGGCTGATTGGAATGTATTTTCTATCATTTTTGCTTTTCCTCGGTAAAAGATAAAGACTTTCTTTAAAACTGTTTTAACTCATAATCGCTTCTTATAAAAAAGTCTCTTGACTAGAATAGTAGTAAAATGATTAGAGTAGAAGTAAAAAAAGCGGTCTTTTCTCAATAATAGCCCATGAAATACAAGAGCATTTTCTCTTTATGATGGTCCTATATATCTGTTACTGGCAAATATTGAAGGCATGAAACTGTTGATTGTTTTGATTAACGGACTGTCAGAAACTTACAGTATTACTGTTTGGTGTGTGGGTTGAATCATTGCCCCAGAAGACTTATTTATATTTTTCTATTCGTAAAATGAATGATTTTCTAAAAGTTACTGCATAGCGTCCCGTTTTAGCGTGATGGCATTTCGGTCTTAACCCTACTAGAAACCTATGATTTCAATTTACAACATAGTTACACTCAAAAACGATCATTTCTGAGATTAAAAATAGTAATCCACAAACAATGGGCTTACTATTTTTAAATCCTAAAGCTTAGTACTGTTAGAAATAAAAGAATCACTTACCTAATGCGGAAGTGATTCTTTTTCTATAGTTTAAATAGTTTGAAAACCGCTATATTGTAGCCGTTATTATTTAATATATCCCCGGATAAACTACCAATATCCCCGGATCATATCATTCTGGCTATAGCTGGGTGCTGGTTTACTATTGTAATAGTGCGGTTCGGCCTTTGCCATTGGTGCCTGGTAGCTAACCTGCTGATTTTCAATCACCTGGGCAAGTTTTCTTCCCCAACTGTTAAAATCTTCCTGGGTTGCCGATTCAACATTGGCCATAACTGGAGGCGCGTCATCAATCTGCCATTGGGCAAGCAGGTTATTCTCTAAATCGTAAACCTTGTAAACTTTTCCAGGGTAATGATTGGCTTCAACGGTATTGTTTGAAACCATGGGAATATATTGTTTTTCAGAGCCTTGCGCATCTAAAAAATAAATTTCTTTTCCTGTATTGTTAAAAATATGAAAAGCAACCATGTTTTTGTTGACTTCGTGAGAAACCACAGGGTTTACCTTTAATACGTGATCGCTGTTTACTGTATGCCCAATATTAATATCAAAAGTAGAATAGGGTGCCATATCTTGCGCAACAGCTATCCCTGAAACTGCCAGTACAGCTAACGTAGCCGCAGTAAGAATAGTTTTAGACCAAATTTTCATTTTATACTTGTCTCCTTATCGTAAAATATAATTTTTCCAGCCTTTAGGTGCATTCTCACCCAAACCCTGTTCATAATAATACCGGCACTTTTCTAGAGTAATACAGTGAAATTATCCTGGCTTTAGCAACGTTATTTTTAACAAAACGGCCTTTAATGCCAAATAAATATCACTTTCATTATAACAATTTATTGTAAAAGCATATGCTAACACAAGGCGTGGTATTTTGTAACAATGTACGTTACAATATCAATAAGATACGAAATACTGACTATTTTTTAAACAATTCAATAGTAAATTTAAACCACTCTAGAAAAACTGGAAAAGCTGAATTACTAAAACCGTTCAAATCTTGAAGTAACCTTAAGCAACACATAAAAACTGAGTTACTGAAAAATCAAGGGTAAGTTGTTCAATAACAGCGATGCTGCAATTCTTTTTGCTTGATCTCCCAAACAATTTAGTAATAAGCAATTGGCTTGAAGGCCAGGGATTCTATTTACCCGAAGAATTGAAATTGTCTGGGGCATTTATTAAAGGCATTGCACAAGTGGGTATTTTAACTGGGATTATTTATTTTATTCATTGTCGTTTTGTGCAAAACAGCCAAGCAGAACAGCTTTTAAAAGGCGTTTTTATTTTACTTCTATTATTTATTGGCCTATGGGGCATGGCCAGTATTCTTCAGCTTGGGATGTTAATGCAGGTTTTTGCAGCAAGCATCCAAATACTTTTTATTGGGCTTATTGTTATTTTTCAACCAGAATTGCGCAAAATATTGCTGCTTTTGGGGCAAGGCGATTTATTTACAGGTACATACACAGCAAGCGACTCACAAGAAGAAAAAGTCCAGCGTTTAATCCAGGTTTTAAGTGATACGGTTCATTTTTTAAGCAAATCCAAACGGGGGGCGCTTATTGTTCTAGAATCTTTTGGGGACAACACGACAGATGCCAACTATTTGGAAGTCGGGACAATTCTGGATGCCAACCTGAGTACTGAATTAATGTTAACGATTTTCCACCAAAATACCCCTTTACATGATGGTGCTGTGGTCATTAACACTGAAAACAGACTAATTGCTGCTGGTGTCTTGTTACCGCTTACAGAAGACCCTAAGCTTAGCTGGCAATATGGAACCCGTCACCGGGCTGCCATTGGGTTAACGGAAATCTCAGACAGTTTGTGCGTTGTTGTTTCTGAAGAAACTGGCAATATTTCTCTGGTTAAAGGAGGCGGCCTTGAAAAAGTAAACGGTCTTGACGACTTCGGCAACCGTCTTCAATTGCATTTTAATGTTAATCTAAATCCAGGAAATCCCAAAAAATCACTGGATATTCCTCAGAAAATCTCAGGTTTTTTTTCTCGCACCAAAGCGCTTAAACTGGCCCAGAAAAATCAGGAAAATCCCAAAAAATAAACATATGTCGTATTCGGTTTTAACTTCTCGGTTAACTGAGTGAAGAATTTCCCAGTGATTATGCCTTTAAACGGCTCGCTGTTTATCAATAAGTGAATATCAAAAGCCAATGGCAAGACTGCTAAACAACCGTCTTTTGAAACAAGCCCTTGCAATAGCACTGGGCTTGCCGATGAAAGCATTTCAAGCCACGTGGCGGGTAAAAACCATCACACATCATCCAGCAGCTAAAAAAATTCTGGATTCAGGCCAGCCTGTTATTTTTGGGCTCTGGCACGGCCGGATGTATGGCCTATTCAAAGCAGTGCCTTTTAATCAAACTGCCATTTTGGTCAGCCCAAGCAATGACGGGGAATTGATTGCCCAGGTGGCCCGAATTGTTGGGTTTCAGCATTTTATTCGGGGCTCTCATAAACGTGACCGCTTGCAGGCGGCCTTATTGCTTAAAGACGCCCTGGTCAATCAGAAACTTTCAGTGGCCTTCACGGTTGATGGCCCTCGTGGCCCACGCTATCAGGTGAAACCGGGTATTATTAAACTGGCAGAAAAAAGCCAATGTCCGATTATTCCGCTGGGTATTTCTTGTTCTCCCCTTTTAAAAACCATAGCCAGCAGTTGGGATCATTTTCAGATTCCAATGCCATTTTGCCGGATGGCATTGGCTTACGGCGAGCCTTTATGGATTAGCAGCACTGCAAGAGAAAATACGGAGGAAAAGGGCTCCCAGTCAGGCAACACGCTGAAAACCCAGTTGCAGAATACCCTCTTTGACCTTCATGAAAGCTTAGACCAAGCTTTCATAAAGAACGACCAACGAACATTCAAAAGCCCGTTAAAAAAACTCATCCCAATGGATGAATTTGAATCATCTGATGGGTGAATGTGAGTGAGCTTTGATACCGTTATACTGCAAATGGGTTTTTAAAAAACAGTGTATTGTAAATCAGATAGTGAACAAACTTATTTTCTACCACCACAAGGCAGGCGTGAGGTTTAGGGTCAAGATAGCGAGGAAGAATCAATGACAGACCGTATTTCATCTACACAATCTGGTACAGTTAACGCCGATTTATTGTTAAACACACCATCCGTTGAAAAAGCTGAAACATTACAAGCTAATAAGTCCGCAGGAACAGTGCAAACAGAGAATCTGGATGCTGTGATTGCTGATATTTCAGCAGAAGCCAAAACCGCTTACGACAAAGACAAAGAAGTTTTGCGTTTTGGTCGACTGGCACAACGTGGAAAAGGGGATTTTGACGCTGAAAAAGTGGCCGAGCTAAAAAAAATGGTCGATAATGGTCGGATTAATGAATACCTCAGAACGGTTTCACCCGATGCCATGGCAGAGGCCATCTTAAACAGTTCGGCTGGTCAGTTTTTAACATTGGTTTAAATTGATAATAATTAGGGGTCTGAGGAACTTTAGCTTACCTCAAGGCTAACTAAAGTTCCTTAGACCCAAAATTATTAAGCCTAATAATATAAACAGGTACTCACAAGAAAAAAGACTTTTCAGGAATCAGTTACCCATAAAATATAACAGCCAATATGATTTATGTTCTGTTATTTTTTGCTTTCACTTATTTTAGTATTGTATTAATGTTTTAAAATTCTTTGTTTTTTTTTAACTTTATGTCAATTTTTTATTGGCATCTTTTTTAAATTGATATCAA
>JBCDLA010000091.1:0-7229 GCA_038745945.1 Cyanobacteria bacterium P01_H01_bin.74
AAATTAAAGAGATTTTAAAATCAAAGAAATTTAAACAATACAGAAATTTTAAAATTTAAAATGCAAAAAGATATTAAAACAATTCTGGAAAAAGATCCTGCTGCAAGGCACAAGCTCGAGGTTCTGCTTTGCTACCCAGGCCTACATTCAGTCTGGATGTACCGTCTGCAACACTTTTTGTGGTTAAAAGGCTTTAAACTTATTGCAAGATTCTTCTCGATGCTCAGCCGGCTTCTCACAGGGATTGAAATCCATCCCGGGGCAAAAATAGGAAAGCGACTCTTTATTGACCACGGCATGGGTATTGTCATTGGCGAAACAGCGGTTATCGGGGATGACGTTGTAATCTACCAGCAAGTAACATTAGGCGGGACGGGTAAAGACAAGTCAAAGCGGCATCCAACCATTGAAGACGGGGTCGTTATAGGCTCTGGGGCAAAGATACTTGGCAATGTTACTGTTGGGCAGGGGGCCCAGGTTGGTGCGAATTCTGTGATTGTTAAAGATGTACCGGCAAATGCAACGGTTGTGGGGATTCCGGGTCGTGTCATTTCGTTAAATGGTAAAAAAGTACCCAGTGAGCATAAAACGGCACACTAAAAAGTGCTTGCTTGATGCTTTAAAATTTGGAAATTGATTCACGGGTTTTCTTTTTATTTCGCTTCAAAAAAATACGATCTTGTAACATTTTGAACTCATGAATTTGAAGCAAGTTAATCGTGATAATGTAACTGACAATACCGCAATAAATTGCAGCCATAATGGCGATATAACTTGAAAGTCTTGCGCCAACTTGTGTATACACAATCCAGGTTATACTGCCCATTACAGTACCTGCAACAGCCAGTTTTAAAAACGGCAATGCCATTTCCTTAAACCCAAGATCGGCAATGTGTTTTTTAGACAGGATGCCAAGCAAAACCATGTTTACTGCTGTAACAAGAGTTATTGCTGCAGTAATCCCGCCAACACCATACATTGGAACCAGCAGCATATTAAGAAAAGCCTTTAGTCCAATTGCAAGAAGCCCCACCATTAAAGGGGTTTTGGCATCCTGATAGGCATAAAAGATACGCGTAATAGAGTCACGGGCAAAATAGGGCAGTATTTGAAAAGCCTGATAGACCACAGCCGTTGAAACCAGATTGCTGGCTGTTTCAGTAAATTGGCCATGCTGAAAAACAAGTTGAATGAGTGGTTTCGTAAAAAAAAGGAGAATAACCAGTAAGGGGATGCTTATCAGCCAGAGAACAATGACACTGGTTTTAAAGTTATGTTTAATTTCAGACACATTGCCATCGGCTGCAGCGCGGCTAAACCGTGGAAAAATTGGAACCAGTAGGGCTGTCTGAAGCACGCCGAGTGGCAATTGAATAAGCCGGTTTGATAATGTCACAGCTGACCAGCCACCCACCCCAAGACCGGCAGCAAAAAACATATCCACATAAGTTACCAATTGGCCAACCGTGGTACCGACAGTGGCTGGAAATAAGAGTTCGCTTGCTTTTTTAAGCTCAGGGTGTTTCAAGTTTAGTGCTGGACGAAATGAAAACTGGTATTTAAAAAAATCAGGGAATTGAATAAGTAACTGCAAGAAGCTTCCCACCAAGGTGGCCCACGCAAGCAGCATTGGTGCACTTTCTTTTGAGAAAAAAAACAGGGCAATGAGTATAGCCAGACTTAATGCTGTTGGTGATAGAGAAGGCCAGAAGAACCCATGATTAAGATTGGATAAGCCGTAAAAAATACCCACCAGCCCACCAAAAAGAATACAAGGGCTCATAATTTTGAGTTGGACTGTTGCCAACTGAATCAGTTCAGGACTACCGCCTTGAAGGATAATACCCATAATTGGGCTTGCAAACCAAAATATGAGTGCAGCAAGCAAAGTAAAAACCAGAGCTGTTATTGTTAATCCTGTGGAAACCAATGCTTGGGTTTCTTGTTCAGGTGCTTTATGGGGCTTAATAAAGCGCGAAAGAATTGAAACCGTTGTGGTGTGGAACGGACCTCCCAGACCGCCAAGCAAAACGATGGCAAAAGCTGGTAACTGAAAAGCAGCATAGTAGGCATCAGTAACAAGGGATGCCCCAAAGAAAACCATAATGCCCCAATCTCGAAGAAAGCCAATGAATTTGCTAAATACAGTGACCCCGCCAATCAGGGTTGCCGCCTTAAAGAGTGTGGGTTCTCGGCCAGCTTTTGGGAAAAGATCCGCTTCAGTTGGCTTCATAGCATGTTAAGGTTGGTAAATAATCTGACAACGTTTTTGTTTTTTTCTTGAAGGATCTGGGCTACTTTGTAATATTAGTATTACATAAAATGTATATTAAAAATGTTTTGCTGCTTAGTTTGTTGCTTAGTTTTATTTTTAAAATAACATAAATGACTCTTTGCCGGTAATAGCCCATCCCTTGTGTTTTAAGAACCTATTGAATTTTTTTAGAGACGACATTTAAAATGCGTTTTCTGCCAGATAATCCAGAAGAGTATGCCCATTTACTATTTATAATTGATTGTTTAAAGCTTTTTTTAGTGTGATGACCCACAGATCCATCCGTATAAGACAATATTTTGAAACCTATTTTACCAACACCTTTATGCAGTTTAGAATTTTTGTTTAACAGGCCTGGCTTGCTACCTGTTTAAAATGAGCCCGGTTGTAATTAACTTTATGAATCTTGCTAAGCCCTATTTTATTGAACATGAATTTAACGTCCATTGCCTTAAGGCTTATACTTGATAAATGCGCGTACCTTATTTGAGTCCTTTTTTTTGATTGATGGTATTTCAGGAACTTAATTCAACGTTTTTCGATCCTAAACCCATTAAAAAACAAATTTTTGAATAACAGTTTGAATAACAGCATGATGCAAAACGCGATAAAAAAAAATAAATCAATAAATTCTACAGCATATCGCATTTACCGAATTCTTGAATGGCTCATCGACAAGCCGTTAACATTAACAGAAATTAATATGCGTTTTAAGAACGACCCGCAAATTGGTAAGTTTCTGTCCAGCGACTCTGTATTATTTTACTTCAACACATTAAAGGCGATTGGCTGTAAAATCCAACGCCCGTCGCCAAGAAATAATTTTCATTACCGTCTTCTTTATCACCCCTACGGCTTTGCCCTTTCCAATCAGTCAATTAACCTTCTGGCAGCTGTTAAACAAACGCTGCAGAATGCGTTTTGTCATCAAGAAATTTTAGAACTTGATATTTTTTTCAAAAAAATATTAACAACTGAAAACCCAAGTTATCATCAACCGGTTATTGATTACGTGCCACATTCCAAAACCACCACAGGAGCCAACCAGAACAAGAGTGCTGGACATGAAAAACAACTGCAAATTAAAGCGCTTTTTGAGAAAAGCCGCAGTGTTGATTACGCCAATTTTGAGTCTCACATCAAAATCCTTGAAAATATTTGTAATATCAACAAACAACTGCTAATTGATGTTGAGTACAACTCTCCTGTAAAAGGCAAGGAAAACTTTTTATTTTTACCAGAACTCTTATTTTATGAAGAAGGCGCATTGTACGTTCGGGGTGAAAGGCCAGAATTCTCTTTTCCAAGCAGCCTGAGGGTTGATCGCATCAACACACTTTCTCCCACTGAAGATAAAAAATGGTTAACCGTTCTATCTGCCAGGCAAAAAGAATTGCTAGTTATTGAAATTCAACTGTTTGTTCCGAAAAAAGAGTTGTTTGAGGGCACTGGCCTCAAACCTCAGCACGGTGTTTATCAAGAAACATTGCACTGGGTTGATCATGCAGAGCCTGAGCAATGCCATTACAGGGTGACATTGACTGTTCGTGATTTCTTCTATATAAAACAATTTCTACTTGCCAGCCCTTTTTTATTTAAAATTCTTCAACCCGATTATTTTTTAGTTGATTTGAAAACAGCTTTAGAGACCTTAAGTGCTTATTATGAAAAGGATAATCAGCTCAAATACTAATTGGGCTATACAAAAAATAATGACCGATGTCTGAAAAACAAAATCAAAAACCGGCCATTGCTCATGGCAAAAGCATAAGCAGCTCAGCATTGCGTATTATGTTGGTCCTGAAATGGCTGGTCAAATATAAGCAACTGGATGAAGAGACCTTGCGGGGGTTGCTAATTGAGTATACCTATTTAAACCGTAGCTGTACGCCAGAGACTTTTTCAAAATATATCAATACCTTAACAACACTGGGATGCGATATTTCTAAAAAAAGTCAGGGCAAGGGAAAAAAAATCTATTACATTCTGAAAAAAACGCCTTTTCCCATTTCACTCAGTTTAGGGGAACAAATTTTAAATGAAAAAATTATGGCTGTGCTTTCTGCACAAGGCCAAACACTTTTACTCAATCAGTATTTCGATTTCTTGGAAAAACTATGGTGGCATACCGATAAAGAAATTAAGCCAAATACAAGACTGACTGAAGTACTGTTTGAAAAAGCCAGTGCAAAACACAAGAAGAATTTGCAGACTTTTAACCAATTTTGCAAAGATGCTTTTATTCTAGAGTTGCAATACAGAGAAGAAATAGCAAGCCAAATCGTTCAGCTTCAAGTTGAGCCTTATCAGCTGGTTGAAAGGCAAGGTCGGTTTTATCTTTATGCCCTGAATGTGGCAAGCAGTTCTCAAGTTGTTTTATTGATTGATCGTGTTGTGTCGGTTCATCAGTTGCCAACAAAAAACAAATACAAGCAACCGCTCAGCCATGTGGTCTTTTCACTGTATGGTCGATTGGCCAGCAGTTATCGGTTATACCCAGGGGAGAGTGTTGTATTTAAAAGTGAACAAGAGTTGCACATTAAAGCCTCTGTTCTTGAAACAGACAGCATTATTCAACGGTTATTGAAATATGGAGTTTCTTGCCAGCTATTGGCGCCATTATCATTAAGAAAGATTATCAAGAAGAAAATTCAAGAAAAAAATGAATTTTTGACCACATTTTAATTGGCTTTGCGTGCTGTGTTTTAAAACATGAATCCCCTATTTTTATAAAAATTACGTTCAAGACTACTTTGTGATAAACTCGTTTCATTAATCAGTTTTTATTCAGCTTATTAATAGCAGCAAAGCGGTTCTAAAAAAATGGCCTAAAAAGTGGTCTGAAAAAATTGTAAAACTCGGTTTTATTCGTTTCAAAGGATTTATATCAATGCCCACATCGCCAGTTTCTTCCAATCTGGAATTTAGTATCAAAGATCTTTATTCTGATTATTGTAAGAATATGAAAACTTACATTATGTTCCGCATTGCTGCCAAGGTTGCAGAGCTAGGCCCTGCACTAACTGAAAAAAATCGAAGCCCCATTAAAATGAGCATTGGTGCCCCAACCGTTTCACCACCTAAAGTTTTGCTTGATTACTTTAGAGAGCAACTCTCTCAGCCTGGCATTCATACCTACTCAGTGCCGAAAGGAGAGCCATTTTTTCTAGAGGCAATAACAACTCGAATGAGAACACGGTTTGGTGTGAATATTAATCCAAAAACGGAAGCAACTGCATTGATTGGTTCAAAAGAAGGTTTGGCCAATATGTTTAGAGCCATTGTTACGCCTAAACCTGACTTCTATGAAAAAGACATTATTTTAACCCCTGATCCTGGCTATGCCTCATATGTTGATGCGATTAATGTGGCAGGTGGTCTTAGTTATCCAACCCCACTCACAATGGAAAACAAATATTTGCCAGATTTGGATATGGCCATGGCGAATTTAGAAAAAGACGGGCACAGCATCAATAATGTGAAAGCCTTGATTATCAATTATCCAAGCAACCCAATAGGGGCAACCGCGCCGTTTTCTTACTATGAAAAAGTAGTGGCTTTTGCACAAAAGCATCAAATTCTACTGATTAGCGATATTGCCTATTCTGAAATGTATTTTGAAGGTGAAGAAGCCCCTCACAGTATTTTAGAAGTTGAAGGTGCAAAAGAGCTTGCCATTGAGTTTCATAGCATGAGCAAGCCTTATGCGATGACCGGCTGGCGAATTGGGTTTGCAGTTGGTAATGCTGATGCTGTCAGCATTTTAGCAAAAGTGAAAGGCACACAAGACAGCGGTATTTTTCGTGCATTTCAAAAAGCAGCATCCTTTGCTTTAGGAAGCGCCGAATGTGATGCCTACATTAAAGAAAACAATAAAATGTATGCTAAAAATCAACAATTTATGCTGGAAGGATTTAAAAAATTGGGATGGCCCATTGATGACATGATTGTGCCAAAAGCCACCTTTTATTTCTGGCTGCCAATTCCAAGGGCTTACAATTCTTGCGAGCAATTTGCAGAAGAAGTTCTTGAAAAATCTGGTGTTGTTTTGGTTCCAGGCACAGCATTTGGTAAAATGGGCGAAGGGTATGTTCGATTATCATTGGTTAATCCACAGTCAGAACTTAATGAAGTAATCAACCGATTTGAAACAGATGGATTTACTTATTAAATTATCATTGATTTTGAATCGTTTGGAGTAACTGATCTGACGATTTTTTAGCGTTTAGACGGTGGCGATGATAATTTAAAATGTTTATGATTTTCCACCACCAATGTCCTGATAATAAGGATTGCTTACAATCATGGTTGTATCCGATGCAAGTTCATCCGTTTCGATGTCTAAAACACCGTCTTCACCAACATTGCCAATAACAGTTCGTTCCGTCCAAATGTTATTCAATGGGTATAATTTGATGCTTTCTAAATAGGTATAGTAGCCAGAATCCAAGTTTTCAATAACCAAGTTGTATCGCCTATCTAGATCATCAGCATTACCAACAAGTAGATCGTTACCTGTATTGCCTGAATGCGATTCTAAACGACGAATTAGCCCATTTTCATATGTTTCTCCTTCAAAATGATGGCTCAAACTATAATCTCTGGTTTCAGGGTTAAACCCCGCTATTCGGATATCGGTAGCCAGTATTTCATCATCGCTAGTGCCATAGACAGCATCTTGCCCTACAGATCCAAAAGTTCCTTGCGTTATGTTTTTAAAAGTACCATTGGCTTCTTGCCCAATAGATGTTTGTTGCTCTCTGTAAATCCCCGTGTAGGGATTAACCCAAACGTCACTTGATGTCCTGCTGCGTATCATACTTTGTGGAGATACTTTAAACAATGTGTAGTTCAACATCTTAAAATCCTTACATTGATAAATTAGGAATTATTTTTTAATTTTTATTACCACTAAGCATACTGTTCTGAGAAAATTAGTTAAAAAATATTAATG
>JBCDLA010000092.1:0-7111 GCA_038745945.1 Cyanobacteria bacterium P01_H01_bin.74
CAGATAACGATAGAGACAGTTGAGGTTTGGAGTTAATTGTATGGCAGTCTTTCAAAACCCCACTTATCGACCACCTAAAAAAGCAATTATATTGGCTGGTGGGAAAGGCACCCGTTTAAAGCCCTACACTACTGTCTTTCCAAAAGCATTGGTGCCATTAGGCGATATTCCTGTTCTTGAACTGGTTATTCTGCAGCTGAAGCATCATGGGTTTTTTGATATCACATTTGCTGTCGGTCATCTGGCTTCTCTCATTGAAGCCTACTTTTCAGATGGCAGCCGATGGGGTGTTAATATTAGCTACACCATCGAAAAAAAACCACTGGGAACAGCTGGCCCTATAAAAACCCTTTTTGATTTGCCTGAAAACTTTTTAGTAATGAATGCGGATATTGTAACAGACTTAAATTACAGTGACTTTTTTGAAACCCATTTGGAAAATGTAAAAGACAACAAGACTTTGGCTACCATTGCAACTTATTTGCGAACATCAAAGATTGATTTTGGCATTATTGAAACCAACCCCAAAACCCAGCAAATGGAAGCTTTTATTGAAAAACCCAAGGTTGAAAATGATGTAAGCATGGGCATTTATGCTTTTAATTATAAAATTCTTGACTTTATTCCTGAAAATACCTTTTTTGGCTTTGATATGTTGATGAAAACATTAATTAACGCAAATCAAGTGGTCAAAATCCGCTCTTTTGGGGGCTATTGGCTGGATATTGGCCGGGTAGACGATTATGAAACAGCTGTGAATGACTTTGTTGCCTTGCGTGATATTCTTTTACCCAGCAGTTGCCCTGATAATCTTGAAAGTGCACTGCCAGAAGAAGCCATTCAAGATCCAGCAATGGATTTGGCTGTTTCAAGGTAAAAGTTGCAATGACCCCGTTTTTTTGGAATGGCAAAGTGATTCTGATTTTGGGGGGCACAGGATATCTGGGAAATAAATTTTGTGAAACATTAACAGAATTTCCTGAAGCAACCATTCTTTCACAATCAAAACGACAACAAGCTTGGCAACCATTGCCTAATAAAACAATAATTGCAGGCGATTTTTTTGATTTAAATTGGCTTGATATTTTAAATTGCTGGCAGCCTGATATTATTTTCCACTGCCTGGGTACTAATCCCGATGCACCAGAGGCCGCTCTCAAGGCATGTCATCTGAGAAGTACAAGGCTCCTTTTTGAAGCCTTGCATCAATATTCTGGCCCAACCAACAAAAAACCACTCACTGTCTTTATCGGTTCAGCTTCAGAGTACGGGTTGTTGTATCCTGAGAATGCTGCAAAAATCACTGCAATTTCTGAGCTTCAGGACTGCAATCCTCAGCGCAGTTACGGCAAAATAAAACGAGAACAAACCAAGGCCGTTCAGACACTGTCAAAACAGTATGGCATCCCAGTCGTGATTTTCCGGTTGTTTAATATATACGGGCAAAGTCCGCCCGGCCTTTCCATTGCACGGTTTACCCAGTCTCTGGTTGCGTTGAAAAATCAAGAACCGAAAAACGGAAGCATACCGCAACTTGATGTCATGAATTTAAACAGTGTCCGTGATTTTATTTACTGTGATGACGCCACTCGTCTGATGCTTGGTGCCTGTGAAGCGATTGTTGAACAGCAGCTGGCAACAAAGCACCCGGGGGATATTTACAATATTGGCAGCGGGACTGGTACAGCATTGGGCAGCGTTCTTGAAGGATTGTGCGGGTTACTGGGGTTTGACTGGCAATGGCGCTCCCCCTTGAAAAAACAACACTCGACCATACAGTTTCCTGCAATACAGTCCTTTCCAACGGGCCTCATCAAATTACCCGGAAAACAACGGCCTTTATATGTTCAGTCCACTGGTAATCAGGATCTCAACGCCAGTGTGGCGGATGTAAGCAAACTGAATAGTATAGTACCAAAATTTGAATTGACACCGTTGATGACCGGACTAGAGAAAGAAGTTGCTTTTTGGAGGCAACACGTTGAGGAAACTGCTCATCTTGTTTAAGGCTTAAAGCCAGACTGGTTCAAAAATTTGATAGATAGCTTTTCGGCTTTTCTTGGCAACCTGCTGTTCTGAATGGATGGATTGCTAAAGCAATTGTTATATTTTTTCGTGACAACATCCCAGAACCAGATAATACCTCAGCTCCAGTGGGTTAAAATGATTTACAGCGTCATTTTAATTTTACTGAAAATTTATAATGTATCATGAGATTCTGTTTGGATTTTCTCAGCCAGGTACTGCGTCTGGTAGCGACGTGAAAGTGAGCGGGTCTTGCTGTTGACTTTCAGTTTTTTACTGCGCTCGCCTTTTGCACGATGACTGTCTTTTAGCAAGGTCTCTGTTTTTCTGGATTGGTTTTTATGACTCTCTTTAAAAGCCAGAACTTCTTCCAGGAATGTGCAGTAACTGGCGTAGCGGCTCTGAGAAATAACCGATTGATTGTTTTCTAGAGCCGTTAAAACCCCACACAATGTCTCGTGCTGGTGCAGGCAATCGGGGTAATAACAGTTGGCCGCAAGCGAAAGTGTCTCAGGAAAGGCTTTCTGAATGGCTTCTGGCAATATATTCTCAAAACGCACGTGAGAAAAGCCGGGGGTGTCTGCAATTAAAGTACGGGATACCGCCAGCGACTTTTCATTGTCCAGGCTCAGCAATTCGACATGGCGGGTGGTATGCTGCCCGCGTTTCAGCTTTTCGGAGACATCACCCACTTTAAGCTGGAGCGCTGGGTTTAATGCATTCAGTAATGAGGATTTGCCGCCACCACTGGGGCCTGCCAAAACACTGACTTTGTCTGAGAGCCAGTTACGGATTGGCTGCAAACTGCTCGAATTTTTGATGCTTGTGAAAAAAACCGGGTATTTCAATTGATCAGCATAGATGTGTTGAATCTGTTCAACAAGTTGTGCATTGTCTGGTGTTAAATCCGATTTTGTCACACAAAGAATGCTGTCAATACCAGCCAATGCCGCAAGCGCCAGATAACGATCGACTTGCATAAAATCAAACATCGGCTGATCAACGGGATGGACGACAATCACACAGTCAATGTTGGCCAGCTTTGGCCGCTCAATGCTGTTTTGGCGGGGAAGAATATCAACAATACGCGCCGTTTCCTGAATCCAGTCAATGCTGTCCAGTCTTAACCAGTCCCCAACAACAGGCAGTTCGCCTGTTTTTTTAAAAGAACCTTTCAAACTGCAGGCCAGTCGTCTATTGCCCACAGCCACATAATAGTAGTTTGAATAGTATTTGATTAATCGCCCTATTTCTGGCTCAGATGGTGGATGATGAAACTCTGACTGGTGATTGAAACTGTTTATGATGCGTTTAGACATAAAAAATTGAATGAAGCATTAAACGGAGACCTCTGACTTTTGTTTAACTGACCCTTGATTCAATAGTTTATCAAACTGATGGAGTGATTGGTAATGCAATGCCGTCAATTGATAGTTTAATGCCGCTGTAAAATAGTGGCGAATTGTTTTTTCTTGGAGTCCGCTGTGTTTTTTGGCAAGGGCAACACCTTGCTGCAGCCAGTGTTCTTTTATAAAAAAATCATCCCGACTATTGCAGAGCAAGCGGCGTGTTTTCTCCAGCAAAACCGGATTTTTGACTGCCCATTCTCGCCTAGCGACCCAAACGGCAAAGACAAAGGGCGTCTGATAGTTTTGAACCCACAGGGACGACAAGTCATAGACTGTCGCATCCTTCAACACTGACTGCTTGTTTGGCATTGCTTGTTCATGATCTTGATTAATCAGCAGTGCAGCGTCGCCGATAACCAGGACATTGCCATAAGTTTCCAGTGCCGCTTTGTAGTTTCCTGCCGGGTATTGTTGATACTGAAGATCCAGTTCAGAATTTTTTGACCCAGGGTGTAATGCAATCAATTCATTTTGGATACAATGTTTTAAGAGTGCAATGGAGGTCTCCGAATCATCAGGGACGGCAATAGAGATCATTTTTTGTGGTGAAAAGTCGGGATTGCACAGAAACAACACACTTTTTGCACTGCCCAAAGAGCTGACTGATAAGCCGTCAAGCAAAGTCAACTGATCTTGATTTTTTAAATAGCATGCGCTAGAAACTGGGGATACATCCAGTTGCCCAGATAGTATTGCCCGGTTTAATGCAGTGGGTACATCATAATATATTTGAAAATCAGGCAAGGGATCCAGTAGTGGTTGCTGATATTTTTTGTCTATTCCCAAATAGATAGGAATGGTATTAATAAAACGGATTGCACCAAGACGAAGCATATTCTGTATTTGTTTGTGTTGCTGTTTATCGAGAAGGGAAGCGACAGTTTTTCTCTAGTCAGTTTTTTCTCTGGCAGATTTTGTGGTCAGATTACATGCTGGGTGGCGGATAAACGTTAATATGATTAAAAACTGTGTCGCGCTCTACAGGGACTTTGCCTGCTTTCCATATCATATTGAGCAGTTCATCTTTTGTCAGGGCTTGGGCGCTGTCTGTTCCAGCCGCATGGGCAATTTTCTCTTGAATGACCGTCCCGTCAATATCATCGACCCCAAAATCAAGGCTCACCTGGGTAATTTTCACCCCGTGATGAATCCAGAAGGCTTTAATGTGGGAAAAATTATCGAGAAGGATCCGGCTGATTGCAAAGTTCTTGAGATTTTCAATGCCTGTCAGCGCATTTTTAGCACTGACCCCGTTGTTGTCATAAAAACAATTCAACGGAATAAACGTCATGAAGCCGCCGGTTTTGTCCTGTTGTTCCCGCAATGCCAAAATGTGATCAATCCGTTCTTCAGCCGTTTCACCCAGGCCAGGCAAAATGGTTGCATTGCTTTTTAAGCCCGCTTGATGGGCCATCCCGTGAATATCAAGCCACTCTTGCCCAGTCAGTTTGTCAGCACACATTTCTTTGCGGATGCGCTCAGCAAATACTTCGGCCCCGCCCCCCGGCAACGATTGAAGGCCAGCAGCTTTTAAGATGCCTATAGTTTCTTTTACGGTTATACCGTCAAGCTCAGCCAAATAGGCCAGTTCAACGGCTGTCAGGCCTTTAATATGAATGTGCGGAAAGTGCTTTTTCAACGCCTTAAACAAGGCTTCATAGTAGGCCAAACCCTGTTTTTTGTAGAGGCCTGAAACAATATGAAATTCGCTTAAGGTTTTGTATTGCGGGTATTTATAAACCTGCTCAATCACATCATCCACTTCCATCACGTAGGCAAGTTTCGATTTCTCCCCTTTTTTAAAAGAGCAGAACCGGCAATGGGCTTCACAGATATTGGTGGGGTTTATATGAAAATTATGCACCCAGTAAACATAATGCTGCTCACGGGCAGGGGTACGAAGCACGCGGGCTGTATCAGCCAAAATCCCGATTGACAAGAGATCGGTGCTGTTGTAAATCGTCAAAGCGTCTTCTTTGGTCAAGCGTTCCCCAGCGATGAGCTTGTGGAAATAAGGGGAAAGCGGGTTTTTGCTTTTTGTCAAATATGCGGTACGCAGATCAATAGGCGCCTGCTGATTGGGCAAATGCTCAGGCTGCTCTTGTTGTTTAATGACGGTTTCAAGCATTGTAGGATGTATCCTAATAAAAGTTAGCTGACAAAAACTGGCTGTTGCTCAAAATACTGTTTGTCAATCGCAGTTTATCAATCAATGTAATACTGTACTATAGCATTGACTGGTTTGGCACCAATTGTTTTGACACATGGTTTTTACAAAGCAAGCTATAAAAGAAATTACTAACAGTTGATAAAATTACTTTTTTTATTTAAATTATTATAATTACATCTGCAGGCTTACATTTCCAGTGGGAATCTCATAAATTAACCATGGCCTGGCATTATAATCCGGTTGGTAAACTATTACAGATCTTTTACCCAAGGGGTCGTTAGGGGAAAGGGCACAGCTTTTGCGTAGCCTTTGCCCGTCAGGGCGATGCTCTTTGTCTTTCGGTTCCCCTGGCAAAGTAAAAAAAGAATAACCTGTTAAGAAGATCTTGTCTTGACGCAGAGTTCCTCCCAAGAAAATCTTCAACTCAGGTAAGCCTTTAGTTGGGAAACGTGCTATCTCAGTATTTAACATCAATGCCCTGTTCGGCGCTATAGGTGACTTTCAAAAATATTTCCTTGAAGGTGCACAAGAACTGCTGCGTCAGGCTCATAAATAGTAGTCTTACATATTACGTTTGAATTAACCTAGCAAAGCTTCGGAAGCTTGATACGAAGGATCGGATACGGTTCTAAACGCATACAGCTGGGCAGGACGATGATACCCCTCCATTTTTGTTTTGCCCGTATCTTGCAGTAGCATTGAAGCCAGTATTTTTTTTCTGAAATTTCGCTTATCCAGCGTTTTGTTTAAAATCAACTCGTACACCCGTTGTAATTCGGTTAGTGTAAAGGCTTCGGGTAACAACTGAAAAGCCACTGAAGAGCTTTCAAGGTGTCGCTTTAATTTTTTAAGGGCAATGGGCACAATTACATTGTGGTCAAAAGCCAGTTTAGGCAAGTCATTAATATCGTACCAGTTAACATCTTTGGCATTGGCTTGCGCTTGAAGTTTTAATTTGTCTGCACCGACCAAGGCATAATAAGCAACAGTGATAACCCGTGCCCGAGGATCCCGATTTGGCATGCCAAAAGAGCCTAATTGTTCCAGGTAAATATTGTTTACGGTAGTTTCTTCGTACAACCGTCTGCTGGCAGCCTCTTCAAGGGTTTCACCCACGTGAATAAAGCCCCCTGGAATGGCCCACATATGCTCAAATGGCGGTTGCCTGCGCTGAATTAAGAGCACTTTGAGTTTGTTATCAATAATCGTAAACAAAACTATATCGACAGTAACCAACGGCGTTTCGTAACTGGAAAGAACCGTTTGCTTACCGGCACCGAGCTTGCTTTTTTGAATGCTTTCTAAGAATCCGTTGGCCATTTTATTTGTCTGAAATTAAGCAACTGAAGTAAACAACTGTTTTACAAAAAACTGAAGCAAAAATAGAAAAATCAGTAACAAACAATAATTAAAAAACATACCGTAAAAAAGTGGCGTTGCCAAGCGTTTGCAATCCAGCGCCCTTCAACTTCAAGTCTCTATTTCATAAGCCTTAACTGGTTTGACG
>JBCDLA010000093.1:0-6959 GCA_038745945.1 Cyanobacteria bacterium P01_H01_bin.74
ACGGGTCAATCATAACGAAACCTACAGCCTGGGCAGAGGTCAGCATATTAACGGGATTGAAAGTTTTTGGAGCTTTGTAAAAAGGAGGCTAAGGCGTTTTAACGGTATAGCCAAACACACCTTTGAACTGCATTTGAAGGAGTGTGAGTGGCGTTGGAAGAAGGATACAGGTACAATGGAACAAGAACTGTTCGAGCTATTCAAAACTCTGCGAGTTTTAAACAGCTCGAACAGTTACGACGACTATTGATTGTTTTTATTTAACTGATATAGAGCCTACCCAAATACATTCTATTTACATGTGTTTGCCACCCGTAATGACAGTCACGCTGTGAGGCGGTATTTTATCTTATCTTCTGAGCACAGGATTTAACGCACTTTACATCAGAATTTTGGGTTTAATCCATTATTTCTTTTTACTACAATTCATTAAGTCATTACTCAAAAACCACGCTGTGAAAAAAAGGAACTCTATGGACTCTACAAGCATTATTAGTGATGCATTATCGCCTGTTGTCATTATTTCCGGGTTAGGCCTTCTCATTTTCGGAATGAATAACAGACTCATTAGTGTCGGAAGCCGGGTGCGGCAACTGGATAAAGAATTTCGAGACATACAGGGCATCCCCAACACCATTAAGCGGCAGACCAACATTGAGGAACAACTGGTCATTTTTATTAGACGGGCCAAATTATTACAAAATGCCATTTTTCTTCTGTTTGGGGCACTGGCTTTAATGATTTTAACAACATTTGTCATTGCCTTGCTTAAATTAACGATGATTAATTGGCCAATGGCACCATTATGGACATTTTTTAGTGGCTTGTTCTGTATATTTATGGCTGTTGTTCTGGAAGGCTATGAGACCATCTTAAATATTCGAACCCTCAGCCTTGATGTTGCTTACAATGCAATGTTGAAGGCTAGTCAGCCTGTCACAGAAAGTTAATGCTTTCAGTAATTATTGGTTTTCGTTGCTATGTTGTCTAGTCACAACCGCATTTTTTTAATTCCGCTGGATCACCGGCCAGTATGTTACGCAATGCCCAAGCTTTTGGCAGATGCAATGGGGATCACATTGCATACACCATCAACAAATCTACTGGGAAAGTTAAAAACACCGGCAAATTTTAATGCCCTCTACCGGTGGGCAAAAAATCATCTCTTTGAAAAAGAACCACTAATCATAGCATTGGATACTGTTGCCTATGGTGGATTAATTCCATCACGTATTAATAACGATAGTCTTGAAGATCTTAAAAAACGGATTAACAAGTTTTTTTCAACAATGACCGTATCAAGCTGCTACGCTTTTTCTTCAATTCTTCGCATTCCCAATTACAACAATGCTGAAGAAGAACCCGATTACTGGCAAACTTATGGCAAGGCTTTGTATCAGTACTCGTGGCAAAAACACAGTAGCGCAATTAACGCTGAAACCGTTGCTACCGTAAAAAACAAAATGCCTGAACCTTTTTTTATTCCTGAACCTGTTCTTGCAGACTTTATTGGCCGGCGTGAAAAAAACTTTGCGTTGAACCACTATTTTATGCAACTGCTTTGCGCAGGTAAAATTAGTTATTTAACATACGGTCAAGATGATACTGGTGAATATGGATTAAATGTCATGGAGGCCAAGTCCTTAGAAAAATCTCTTCAAGAAAATAACCGAATGGCTGTTTCGCAATTGAAGACAGGGATGGATGAATTGGCGGTTTGCATGCTTGCCCGGTGGGCAATGATGCAAACCAATAACACCATTTCTGTTTATCCGTTTTATACAAAGCCAGAAACCCAGGACTGCATCGCAAAATTTGATGGAAAACCGGTTTCTGATGTTGTAAAAGAGGCCATTGAGACATGTGGCGCATCACTCAGTCAATCATCAGAAGAAGCAGATTTATGGTTAGTCGTTCATACCCCCCAAGAAAATGTCCAGCTGGATCATGCTGGTTTCAGCCAGTCTCAGATCACTGAACACCTTGCTGAAGCCAGGGTCAAACAAAAAAGCGTGATTGCTGAAACGATAGGGCACATTAGAAAAACATTGTCCTCTGGTCAACCTGTTGCTATTGCCGATGTTGCCTATGCCAACGGTGCTGATCCAATTCTGATAGACAACCTAGTTTCTCAATTTAATGACCTAACCGGGATATACGGTTATGCAGGCTGGAATACGCCGGGCAATACCATTGGATCTGCTTTGGCAATAGGGCTGGTTCGACTGATTGCAGAGCGGCAAAAAACTTTTTCTGCCACACCGTTTTGTAAACTATTGCTTACCCGATTTGCAGATGATTGGCTTTATCAATCCGTTAATCGGTACCATATTAAAGCCAGAATAGATGCCGGTGAGTTTCCGCCACAGTTCCAGAATGGATCAGGGTTGCACACAGCACTCAATGCCCTAATGGCTGATGGGACAGCACTTTTAAAGAACAGACTGGGTCTTGAGCAAACAAACCTCTCTTTTACTTTTCCTTGCAACCGTTTATTTGAAATTGATGTGGTGTTTGATTAGTGCCTACTGATGGATTAATGCCCCAGAAAATACGAAAAGCTGTTTCAGCCTTAAAGCTTAAAAAGAATCGAAAACAATCGGGCCTTATTTTGGTTGAAGGGGTTCATCCCATTGAAGAAGCAGTCCGTGCAGGGCTATCATTAACCATGTTGTTTTACAGCCAAGACAGTCGGCTCCCGTTTCAAACCGATGTCTCTAGGGTTTTAAAAGCAACAAAAACCCAGTATGTTGTTGATACCCTCACAATGAAAAAATTAACAACAACAGATACACCGGTTTCAGTTGCAGCAGTATTTGCAATGCCAAAGCCAACAGCCTTGCCAGAGAGTGACTGCAACAATACAAGCACAACAACGAGTCAAAGGAGCCATAACCATTTCATTCTGCTTGATGCTTTGCAGGATCCTGGCAATGTGGGCACAATCTTACGGTGTGCCAGTGCGTTTGGTATCTCACAAATTGTTTGTACCGAAAATAGCGTGGATGCTTTTTCACCAAAAGTAATACGGGCTTCTTCGGGCCTGGTTTTTCGGAGTCAAATCTATCAAATCAACCATTTGACTCTCTCTAACTGGCTCAGCAATACATCGTTACCCATTTTTTTGACAGGGCCCAATATCCCCGATGCCTACAATTATAAGCAAATCAATTACCACGAAGGCTTTATTCTGGCATTGGGCAACGAAGGCCAAGGCCTTTCCTTAGACCGCTATAATCAGTATAAAACCATCCAGTTGGTGACAGTTCCCATGCATGCTGGGGTGGAGTCATTAAATGTTGCAATGACAGCTGGCATTATACTTTCAGAAGCTTACTCCCAATCGGAAACCTATGCCAAACACGCCTGAGTCATCTCCAGAAACATCTCCAGAAACATCTCCAGAAAAAAAGCCCCTCAATCACGAGGCGAATACAGAACCGGGGGTGCAACAAGCTCTCTTTTTCGAGCACTCTGGGCAAGATCCAGGAAGCAATTTGCATACAGCCTCTGAAACAGCCTTTAAAGTGGGCTTAAAAAGTACGCAAACAGAAAGCGCTATGACAATATTCAGCCATCTCACAGAACTGCGGCGGCGCATCATTGTATGTTTAATCAGCTTAACTGGCACAGTGATGGCTGGCTTTTTTTGGGCTAAACCGGTCATTTCCATTTTTCAGGCACTGGCACCTGAAACCGTCGTTTTTGTTCAGCGAGCCCCAGGAGAAGTACTGATATGCAGTTTGATGGTTGCTTTGTTTTTGGGCAGTGCGCTGGCATCGCCCGTAATTTTATACCAGCTTTTCTCATTTGTCCTTCCAGGCTTGCTTCAGCGTGAAAAAAAATGGCTTTTGGGCCTTGTGTTTTTTGGCACGCTGTTGTTTCTTGCCGGTGTCATTTTCTCTTATTACTGGGTTCTACCCGTTGCACTGCTGTTTTTAATTGATTTTGGACAAACCATTGCTCGGCCAGAACTCAGTATTCAGCTTTATATTGGCTTTTGTTTAAGCTTAATGTTTACAACGGGTGCTTTATTTGAATTGCCTATGGTGTTGTTTGCACTGTCTGTTCTTCGGATTGTGACGTCTCAAAAACTAATCACTGAATGGCGTTGGGCACTAATTATTATTGGTATTGTTGCAGCCATTGTTACACCCACCCAAGACCCGCTTTCAATGAGTATTATTGCTTTGCCGATGATTTTACTCTATGCACTGAGTATTATTATGATTCGGGCTTCCGGGTATTAAGGTGCTCTATCTTTAACCACAAATATTCTTATACAACTCTTGGTTTTTTAAGGCATACGCATTGCCAAATGACTGTGATACGATATCGCCAAATCTGCCAAACTTGATGATTACAATACAAATTAACAAAGCCCCAGAAGAAAAAAAGTCTATAGCTTAAACCCAGAGGAGGCCCAGCGGTTATGAACTTGCTTCGTTCTTATGAAAAGCGCCTGCAACAATTTCGTACAATGGTCAACGATCCCGATGCCATGACGCTTAATGAAGCAAAACTGGCGAATATGAGCCGAATTCATCACAAACTTTCAGTAGAGGAAGACCGGCTCAAAGAGTTTGCGGCCTTTTATGACTTGACAGAAGCAGAAGCCCAAAACACCCAAAGTGTTGAGCACAAAGACAAGCTGCACGATCTGTTTGACAGTGTTGAAACCGATCAAGGGCTTTTGCAGAATTACCGCAACGCTCGGTTGTTTTACACTGCCAGAATGCAATTGGCCTACACCCGGTTCCCGGTGGCGTACAAACTATTGCGTTATTTTAATGCCCTTTACCCCAAGAAGAAACGGCGTGCTGTCCGAGTACTCGATTATGGCTGTGGCGTTGGTGACTACGGACTTGCCTTTGCCCTTCACGGCTACAGTGTTACATTGCTGGATATTGAGGGTGGAAATCTTGATTTTGCCAAGTGGCGTTTTGAAAAGCGCAGTCTGCCACACCAGGTGATTGCCGCCAATGAGGAAAATTTATACCCAAGTTTGGGAGAGCAAACCATTGTTTTGTCTGGCGAGGTTCTCGAGCACGTTCGAGACCCGCTGACTGTGTTGAAAAACACCAAGAATTGCCTGATGCCGGGAGGATATTTCTGGTACTCAGGATATCCTGATTATGAGCGTGAGGTCGGGGGCGATCACCTCCAAGAAGCGGCTGATGTCAGGCTTGAAGCCCTTGATTATGTGATGCAGCATTTTAAACCAGCCACGCGCCTTCAGTTGCCTGGTACACTTATGAAAAAACGCTAACAGAAATTATATGTCTCCGTTGCTTAAACAGTACAAACGCTACCGACGCATTCATAAAAAATCGCAGTATCTGCAAAACCTGGTAGCAGTGTATAAAAGCCCTTGGTTCAAAACTCGAGGGGTTTTTAAAAATGAAGAATGCCTCTGGCAAAAACACCGGTTAGTGGCCAGTCATCATCGCTTTCAAAAAGACTGTCAGGCAATGTTATCTTATATAAAGCCACTAATGGGTTGGCTTAAAGGAGAAGCGCTGGAAAATACCGAGGAAAATCCAGATGCCCTATTATTAAATAAAAGCCTTCCGCCAGTCTTGGATTCTGTACAATGGCAGCGGTTGTCTCAGCTGACAACTTTTTTTGAAGAAGGCACCCAATTGTCACTAAAAGATGAAGATGAAAGCCAAACAGAAGCCTTTTATTTCAGTAGTCCCTACCGGTTTAATGACAAGCAGCTTGACCCTGCAATACGCTTTGAAAAACAACAAGCCCTACGCACACTTTACATGACGCCCCATAAAAATTACGCCACGGTTTGTCAATCGATTGCCCGTGCAATTTTAATCACGGTATTCTGGTCACTGACAACCCCACGTGTTTATGATCTTGACTGGCTTAGTGAGATTGTTCCATTGTTAAAAAGTCGTTATTGTGACAATTACGGACAACCTTTAACTAACTTAAGTGACGGTCTGCTTACCGCTTTATGGCTAACCACAGACACCCAATGCCAAGAAACAGCCACATCCCCTGTTGTTCTTGACAAATTACCACAGGCACTTCAGCAGCTTTTACAGAATTCAACGGATTTTCAGCCAGAACGAAAAAAATTGAGTCACAATTTCGCTGCTGTTATTCCTGAATATTCAGAGGAATTTGAAGCCTTAAACGCCATTGAAAATCCAAAGCGCTTTACAGAAATTTGCGGGCTGGCATTTGAGCGCATTAACACAGCCACCAATGCTTCATTTGAAAACCGGGATATTTCATTAATTTACGGCTATGAAAACAACCATCATCTGTTGCTACGCAGATTTATCGATCTCATTGCAACAAATCAGCTAACACCCGATGATTCTGTGCTTGTTTTGGGACCCCGTTACCCGGATGAAATTGATTTCTTTCGAAAAAACCTTGGGTTAAAAAATACCATTGGTTTGGATTTGCTAAAGTGTACCCCGGATAAAATTATTCAAGGCGATATGCATCGCATGCCATTTGCTGATCGAACCTTTAAGTTGATATACGGAGCCAATGTATTTGAATACGCTTATGATCTTCGCCAACTTGCCAAAGAGCTGATTCGGGTAACGGTCCCATCAGGCTTTGTTTCAGGCATATGTCGCCGGTCTTCTGCGTGGCTGCCTTGCCCTACAGGCAGAACTGATGTGGTCAGTATTGAAGCACTTTTGGCTCTGTTTTATCAAACAAAAAATACCATTGTTGCGGCTGACCCAGGATTGACAACCCATCCTGAAAAAACCGGAATATTTCCGTCTTTTCTCTTAAAAATCAATCAATAACTTGCCGGGTTTTAAAAGACACCCTAGAATAGAGGGGAAATTATAATGAAAATTAACAGTAGCAATACACTATTAATTTATGCTGAAGAATTGTCTGCCAATGAAATACCTCTATAACTTTCAGTTTTAAAAAAGTACCTGAAAAAAAATACCAGGACTGTAAAAAAATAT
>JBCDLA010000094.1:0-6928 GCA_038745945.1 Cyanobacteria bacterium P01_H01_bin.74
CTCAAACAGCAGATTTTTCCGCCAGTGTAAAGCCCCGTAGCAAGTTTGGAAAAATAGCAGAAGTTGCTGGTTCTGAGGGGTAAAATGGCGTGAGCCAGACCCCTCAGAAACTGCCTTTGCGAGTGAGCACTGGTATAGCTGGGGGCTTGGCCGTCCGCAGCTCTTGGCCGGAAGGCCTTAGAGATGTGGATGCCCTTTGGGTACAAGAGCGGTAAGCAACTGGTTAATATGCATTGCTTTTCGAAAGGTGTCCAGAGGAAACGGGACGTTTCTTTTGGTGCCAAGGGGTCGTTAGGGGAAAAGGCAGTTTTTCCCCTAACAAAGTAAAAGAAGAAAATATGTTTTAAGAGAAAATCTTGCCTTCCCGCAAGAAAGTCGAAAGAAAACCCTTTGGTATTTCGTTCGCTTGACTCTGCTTTTTTTGCTTTAACCTACTTAATACTGCCGCTGAACACCCCTTTTAAAAACTGGCGCTGCGCTGCAAGAAAAACCACCACGACCGGCAAAACCGAAAAAAACGCAGCTGCCATTAAAATGGGCCAATCCACCACATCACGGTAACTGCTTTTTAAAGTGGCAATGCCTACTGGCAACGTGCGCATTTCCTCACTGTTTGTTGCCAGCAAGGGCCACATAAAACTGTTCCAGCTGCTAATAAACACAAAAATGGCAAGCGTTGCCAATGCCGGTTTGGCAAGCGGCAAGGCAATATAAAAAAACGTCTGCCAGGGCGAACAACCATCCATTTTGGCGGCATCTTCCAGGGCACGGGGCAAGGTGTTAAACCACTGGCGCAATAAAAACACCCCAAAAGCCCCAAACAATCCCGGAACAATCAGTGCCCAGTAGGTATCCAGCCAATGCAGTGTTTTCATAATAAAAAACAGGGGTACAATATTAACCTGCGGTGGCACCATTAAAGTGATTAAAAAAATAAAGAAGGCAAGATTCTTGCCTTTAAATTTTAGGCGAGAAAAGGCATAGGCAGCCATTGCACACAAAAATGTATGCCCAATGGTTGTAATAATAGAAACAATCAGGCTGTTGATAAAATACTGAAAAACTGGGGCTTTCTGCAACATTCGGGGGTAGTTCTGCCAGCTCAGCTCACGGGGCCACAAGGCCTGTGCAGGATCACCCAAGCCCTCTGGCGGCAGCAATGAGGTCGTTATCATGACCCAAAACGGAAACAAGACAAAGAAACTGCCTGCAAGAAGCATGACAAAAGAAAACGCAGACGCCCTTGGTTGTGATGAAAGCAAATCAACGAGGGTGGCTGCTGTCTTTGCGTTTTTTGTTTTCTCTGTCTTTTTAATGGGTTTAATTTCCTTTAGTATTTTTAATTTTCTTTAATCATTTTAGTTTGCTTTAGTCCTCGTGGAGCACCCATTTTTTTCGGACAATCCACTGAACCAGCGTGATTGCAAAAATCAACAGAAATAAAATATAGGCAATGGCGCTGGCTTCCCCGACTTTATAGAACTCAAAGGCGTTTTTAAACATCCAGTAAACCAGTAGTTCGGTATGATGGGCAGGTCCGCCCTGGGTGAGCAAATACACCGAGTCAAAGACCTGAAAGCCTTGAATAAGAACCATGGTGCTGACAAAAAAGACTGTTGGGCTAATGCTGGGCAGTATAATTAAAAAAAATTGCTGGATTGCTCCGGCTCCATCCAGTTTCCCGGCTTCTTCCAGCGCACCAGGAACAGACTGCAGGCTGGTTAAAAAAATAATCATTGTATAGCCCACGGATTTCCACAGGCCAAGCACAATTACGGCCCACAATGCTGTCTTTTCGTTATAAAGCCAGGCAACCGGGGCATCAATAATCTGCAATTGTTTTAACAGCCAGTTCAACACCCCGTTGGCCGGATCGTATACCCAGCCCCAGACCAGGGCAACACTGACCATTGGCGTAATATAGGGCAAAAAGTAGGTGGCCTGGAAAAACGATTGAAACCGCACGATGCCATTTAACCAAACTGCCAATGCAAGGCCCAAGCTCACTTCAAGCAGGGCGGTCATTAAAACAAAAAAGACGGTGGTCAACAGGGACTGCCAAAACAACGGATCGTTGAATACGGTCTGATAATTTAAGAAGCCCACAAATTTGGGTGTGCCCAGCAAATTCCAGTAAGAAAAACTCAAGCCCAGCGAGCCCAGAATGGGCAAATACGTAAAAACAAGCAGGCCAAGCAAACACGGCAAGATAAAAAAAGTTGCCCAATGGGTTTCAGTCCATTTAATTTTGTGAAAGAAATGCATTAAAACCGTGCCATCGTTTACCGTTGCTTCATCAAAAAGCTAATTTAATAACGGGCTTGCTTGCTACCAGCGTGATTAAAATGCTTCTAGCGGGCAAGCCAAAGCAAAAACCAATGTTATCCATTTATTTCATTATAGTTTAACAACTGCGTTAACAATTAGTTTAATAGTGCTGTCATTTGAGACGTTGCATTTTTTGCGGCTTCGCTTGCTGAGCACTGGCCCTGCCACAACGGATCCATTGCCAGTTGCAGGCGCTCTGCAATTTCATTCCACCGGGGATGAGATTGTGTAGGCAAACCCGAATGAATGCTGCTGATAAAGGCCTGATTGTTTTCTGGCAAGTCTGTTTTTGACAGAAAAACCGGTGATTCCGCAATACTCTTTCGGGCAGGTACAATCAATCCGGACCGCGTGATTTCTTGAATGGCAGCCGCACTGGTTAAAAAAGTCAGCAGCTTCAAGGCTGCCTCAGGATGCCGGCTTTGTCGTGCAACAGCAAAGCCGGTGGCATCAATGCCTACCCGAGAAAGCCCGGATGGTCCCTTGGGCAATGGAAAGACATCCCAGTTGAAGCGTGCCTTTTTACGTAGTACCGGCACAGACCAGCGCCCGCTGATTAATAGTGCCAGCTTGCCTTTAATAAACAACTCACTCATCGACTGACTGCCGGATTCCTCCCGGCGTGGGGCCACATGCCACTGGTTTCTTAGGTTGCTGTAAAACATCAGGCCTTCGATGCTTTTGGGTGAGTCGAGCAAAACCTGTTTACGGTCTGTTGAGAAGAGATCCCCGCCTGCACTCCAGACAAAGGGCAGCCAGAACAGGGCCGGTTTGCTGTAAAACGACACCCCAAACTGGTCGGGCTTGCCGTCTGAGTCCGTATCTTGGGTTAATTGTTTTGCTGTAGCCAGAAAATCATCCCAGTTCCAGTCAGCCGATGGCAGTGGCCGGTTGGCTTTCTTTAGTAGGTTTTTATTAACATAAACCACCAGGTTAGACAGATCCCGTGGTAAAGCCCCTTGAATGACCGGTTGTTTCTGGGATTCTGCGGTATTTTGCCACTGAAAGGCCTGAAGTCCTTGAGTATAAAAATCCTCGTAGAAATCTGCTCTGTGTTCGTCTTTCTTCAGTAAGGGGGTTAAATCCAAAAAAATACTATGGCTTGCGTAAACTGGAAAATTTAAGCTGTTGATTTGCATCACATCTGGGGTTAAATTGCCTGCAACCAGTAAATGCAGCTTTTGAAAGTAATTTTCAGGGATATGAAGCAATTTGACTTGAATGGTCGGGTTTTTGGCTTTAAATTGCTTAATAAGGTGCTGTGTTGTCTGCAATTCTGCTGCGCTGCCCCAGGTAGAGAGTGTAATGGTTTTTTTTGAAGGCGGGGAAATCTGCCAGCTGTTCTTGACCTGTAAGTTGCATCCCTGAAAAAAAAGAGCCATTAAAAAAATCCACAATGCATAAAGCAGAATAAACGGATGGTCTCTCCCCCAGGAAATGACTGCTGATAAGTATTTTTTTATTGGGTTAACGCATACAATAAATTTTTGGATGGTACACCTCAACATCTGACTCAAGCTCTGATCACGTTGCTAAAAATATAGTTATATTTTAGTAAACAATACTGCAAAAAAAGCGTCTCGATCAGGCAAGGTTTTTTGTTGTTTGGGCAAAAGGGTTTGAAGAAAGAAATGAGAGCAATAAGGGCATGTTTACACTTCTATGTGAAGGCAAGATCTTCTCAATCAACCTTCTTTCTTTTATTCTGCATAAGACAATGATAGCCGTTAAAGTGGAAGCTTTAAAACTGTCTTTGGAAGGTGTTGGTTTTCGAGCCATGGAGCATTGAACAGGCGTTTGCCAAACATGGGTTATGTGTTGGGTGATGTGTTAACTACCAATACGAAAAATACATTTTTTCACAGAAAGAACTGTCAAGAAGTTGCAACCTGTTATGAAAAAAAGTCAACTTAACTTTAAAAATGATGAAGAGCACTAAGCCTTGTTGATTAAAGAGATTTCTAAAATGATAAAAGATTATCAGCTGGCGGTTGACTTTAATCAGGTGGTAAAGGTTAAAATGGTTGCGGGGACAGGATTTGAACCTGCGACCTTTGGGTTATGAGCCCAACGAGCTACCAGACTGCTCCACCCCGCGGTAAAATAGAAAATAAATGAACAATTTTATAATTACGCAAGCAAAGGTGTTTTTCAAGTGATTTGTATATTTATCCAATAATTAAGCGTTTGAGAAACTTTACAGTAGATTTTGTCTAAACTTTTTGAGTAACAAGTTAAAGAAATTATCATGACTGTGATTTTACTCTATCTAAAAGATTAATTTTAGATACTGTTTTTTGTTTTAAATGCATGATATCTTATAGTTTTAGGGTGTGTTTCAGAAGATTAAATTTAACGGTAGAAAATTTTTAGAGTTTTTATCTTCTGTTTGTTGTAAAAAAGAAAGTGCTTTGAAAATTCTTTCTAAAGCCCTAAAAAACAGTGCTAGCTATCAAGAGCAAATTTGTTTTATACAAATAGTTTACTAGACAAGCAAAAACAAAAAAAATATTCGATAATATTTTGTTTTTAGGTAAAATAAAGTATACTTAAAAAAAAGGTTTTACTTTAACGTAAAACATCCAGGCCTGGGTGCGTTATGAGGCCTGGACTGTAAAGATTTTTTCTCAAGCAGCATCAAACTACATTGAGCGCTCGTCCCCCATACGCCTCACTACTTTAGGGAACAAATCTGCTGGGGAGTTTGTTTGGCTTCCTGAGTCCAGCAATTAAAAAGGTGATTTTATATCTTACAACGACAGTGGTAAAAGCAAAGATAGAGCGCGTACCCAAGGAGGATGCCGAGCAGTTCGTTCTGTTTTTTATATGTCTTGTGTTAGCTGAAGTGGCTATGCGACGAAACTCGGTCATCAAGGCTTTCTAGCATCACTTGGTTGAGAGTGGCAAACCTAAGAAGGTTGCGTTGGTTGCTGTCATGCGAAAACTCGTTATTATAGCCAATCAGATCCTCAAAACCAAATAACCCTGGCAAGAGAATTTTAAAATGACTGCTTGACATTCAAGACAATCACCGAGAGTTAGTAAACCGCAACAATACGGTTGCGACATTCTTTATAACAAAACAAAGGCCGTGGGTTACAGTTTCTGGAAAAAATTTGTTGTTTTTGTAACTTTTTAGTAATCTTTATGAAGTCTAATAGCATCAATTATGATTCAGCAGCTTTCTTACAGGCAAATACAATATGTCATCACAATTAATAGTTAGACAATTTTAAGGCAACACTTTTGCACTATTGTGCACTAAAGCACAAAAGGAATGGATTATGTCAGTATCAAGTTATCTCTTAGAACCTTTAATTAACTGTTTTTACCCAAATCCTAATGCTGTAGAAGAAACTTCTAAGGTTAAAACTCGAGCAAGTAAGTCACCACAAAGCCTTTCACTAGTGCCTCGAGACACTTTTGAGCGTCACTTTGCCCTGGCTGAGAAACCTCCTGTAACTGATGGCGATGGCGATGGCGATGGCGATGGCGATTCAGTCGGTGTAGCACGGGACAGTGATAGTGAGTCTTCTCAAAGTGATGGGAAAGGTGTAAGTTTTGCAAAAATAGTATACACAGACGAGGAATACATGAATCTGGATGAAGAAGAAGATGCTGAAGCCGCTAGAGATGCTGAAAATGCCAGAAAAGCAGTTGAAGCCGCTAGAGATGCTGAAAATGCCAGAAAAGCAGTTGAAGCCGCTAGAGATGCTGAAAATGCCAGAAAAGCAGTTGAAGCTGCTGAAGCCGCTGAAGCTGCTAGAAATGCTATCGAAGTCTCTAATCATCCTTTTATTACTACGGACAAAGTTATTGACAAAGTTATTAACGAATTGCGGAATTCTAATCCACAAGCTGTGGCAGAGCTTTTAGAGAAATTCGAAAAAGATGAGACCAGGCATGCTATTTTAATGTACGGTCAGGAATTTGTCTATAATGGCGAGACTTTATTCGCTCCTGCTGTCTTATTTGCTACTAATTCGAATGGGTTTCCCGAAGTGCCCGAAGTGCTGAAAAAAGTAATGCCTAAAGAAACAATAGAGTCACTGGAAGCGTTTAAACGTAAGCATCCAATGGTTTTTGTAAAACTGTCAATTGCTTTACTTGAGGCCAAGAATAATGCAGAACAAATTTCTAGAAAAGCTAGACTAGCCCTAAAGCAAGAAGCAGAAGCAGCAGCAGAAAAAGAAGAAGAAGAAGATCCCAGACATGCATCATCAAGTAATTCGGTTCATGTTGATTATGATGTCATAATCGATTCGGTTGATGAACCTGGTGCTGTTTCAGGGGTCCACTCAAATCAAAAACAAAAACCTGATGCTTATGTTAAAGAGGCTGATAAACAGCATCAAACCTCAACTGTTTTAGGCCTGAAAAGGAGAGAAAGCCTTATTGCTAAATTGGAAAAGTTAGAAAAAGAATTTTCTGCGAAATATTCTAAAAACACTGAGACCTCTTCTGCTGATAAAGAGCAGATTACTCGATTGGGAAAGTTAGAAAAAGAATTTTCTGCGAAATATTCTAAAAACACTGAGACCTCTTCTGCTGATAAAGAGCAGATTACTCGATTGGGAAAGTTAGAAAAAGAATTTTCTGC
>JBCDLA010000095.1:0-6801 GCA_038745945.1 Cyanobacteria bacterium P01_H01_bin.74
ATACTGCTCGACCCTTAAGGGATTTCCGTAAGTCAGTCTTAGAGCAGCCATCCACCCAGAAACACCACAGTAAAAAATACCAGACTGGTAAACCCTCACCAAGAAAAAATCGCTACCAGCCGGTTACCTTAACCGTAAGCGATACAGTTGAAGCCGCTGAGCTTGCAACCAGAGCCCAGACCAAGCCTGCCCAAGCCAGTGAAAGCAACCCAACAATGCTTGCCACAAATGGAATGCAAAACCCAATGGGGGGACAGCACGCTCAAAACCCAAATCGCCAAGTTTTGAGGGATAGACAGCCCTCAAAATCTTCTTCAGAAGATACTATCCCAGACCTGTCTCCCCAAGAATTAACATTTCAGCCATCCACTCAGAAAAAAAGTTCTGCCACTCATTTTGTCTCGAAAAATAAAAAATTTGTTGCCACAAAGCTGCCCAGCCAGGCCGTTTATTCTCAAAAAAGATCCCAGCGAAAGCAATCAGAAAACAACCCACCACTGGTTTCGCTTTCACCATCAGTGCAGTTGAAAAGCCCGCCTGCTGAAATGGTCGCTCCAAATTCAGAGCCGGCCATGGCGTTGCACCTGGTTGAGCGGTTGACCCAGGAAAAAGATCAGCTTTACAAAAAACTGGTAGAAACCGAGAAACTGAATTCGCATTTATACAGTGCAAATGGGCTGTTTAATAAAAAAGTACGCGAACTAACCGCACAGCTGAAAACTTTAAAAGCCGCTGTTGATGAAACCGAAAAATTTCAATTAATGGATGACAAAGCCAAACTGCATAAACAGCTGATTGATGTGGAAAAATTGGGCCAGTATAAGCAAGAAGAAATTTTAAACCTCAAAATTGCCCTGGATGAAAAAACAAAGGCCTTGGAAGAAGCCAAAGCGAAACTGGCATTGGCCAATCAAGCTTTTTCAGCCCATCATTTTTGTGGAGATTGGATGGAAAGCGGCACTCTGGCTGATGTGGTCTATGATAATTTTGGTATTGCGATTGAGCCGGAGCGGATTCGGTTGTTTCGAATTTCTGAGCCTCCCGAGCGGTTGTATGGCAAAACCATGATCATCAGTACCAACTACCAATACGACACCAACACAATCTGGAAGCGGGATGAAACCTTGATTGTCAACTTTATTGACAGCAATACATTGCGTGGCGAAGTGCTGGTTGAGTACATTATGGATGGAGTCCCGGTTGCAAAAGCTGTTTATCAAGTGACTTGCTCACGCAGTGTTTAACCCCCTTGAAAAACAATAGTAAAAAAACTTTATAGAAAGAATGACAATTTACAGAGGATCATCTGTATTTTTTCTGATCCGTGCTTGAGCACTGGCGATACCCGGGTTAATGTCTTTGCCGGTTCGCCATTGGGTGATTTGCATTTGCATTTTAGGTACCAGCCAGCCCAGACAGACCAAGGTAGTGCTTAATGCGACTCCCCAGACACCACAATGCAAGTTATTATTCAGGTTTTTAAAGCGTTGCATGGCCATTTGATAATCCGGCTTCTTAATGGCTTCCGGCAGTTTATTGACAAGAGTATGCAGTGCTTTGCAGTATTTTTGGATGTCTTGATGAATTGCAATCGCATCTTGGGTATTGGTATAAAGCCGCGGGTCTGTCACCAGAGTTCCCATCGTATCACTGGCTTTGGCCACAAGGTGCCGGTCATTGACCAGGCCTCCCTGAAAAATTTCTGCCAGCTTGGCTGTATGCTCTGGGCTGGTTTCAGAAGTTGCCAGCGAGAAGAGACGGCCTTGTTCGCCTGACAAAAGGCGGTTGGCTTGTTGTTGGTACCACTGAATTAAGGCATTGCCACCGCTTGATGCGGTTTGTGCATTAAACTGCCCGAAAACTGATTGCAAGGCCGGGGTTAACGCTTGTGGCGGCGCCAGTTTAGAATTGACCATCGCTGAGCCAAAGAGCTTTTCAGGCAGTTCAAGCGTGTGTAATGCTTTTTTTAAGGCTTGCTTCTGTGTTCGGGTTAAAGCTGCTGACTTATTGGCTTGCTGAGGTTTTAATGTTTCTTCAATTTTTCGCTTTAAACTTTGAAGTCCTCCCAAACTGAAATCAGCCGTGCTTTCTTCAGTAGATACCATTTGGAGATCTTTCAAAACGGGCAATGTTGCATCCAGCAATGACAGCTTTTCTTTTAGCAGGGCTTCCGGCAGCTGATGGCGTTTGACCGATTCGGCAAGAAAATCAGCCAATGCACCTGCTTGCTTAAAAGACTCTAAGGGAGGCCGTTCAGGACTTTCGTTGCGTGTTACTGTAAGAACACGCCGCATTATGGTATGCAGCTGATTGACACTGTCAAGCCGTGCCTGGTGCGCCAAGCGACTGAATAGATCAGCATGGCCACCAGGGTGAGGCAATTGTGACAAGACTGGCTGAATGGCATTTGAAAGCGAATCCATACTATTCAGTGGCACGGTGATCCCTGCTGTATGACGAAATGCCTGCTTAAGCGCCACCCCAATATTGGTTCTTTCTGCTTGAGTGAGTGTCTGCAACGACTTACCGGCAGGGGATGACAGTTCATCCAGCATAGAAGCCAGGGCTTTGGTGCTCACCGTGGGCATCTCACCCGGCTTATTTTTTAGGACAGTTTCAAAGAGTGCATTCACTGAATGGCGTGCTTTTCCTGCGGACTGCCCAAGGTATTGATTGAGTTCCAGGTCAAGCAGCTGTTGAAATTCATTGAAATTGGCCTGCTGCATCTGCGTGCCAAAGGGTTTGGCTGCTTCAACCACAGCGGCGGGTTCCCCCAGCAAAACACGATTAATTTGTGTTCGGTAATTGTCATCTGACAGCAACGGGGCTTTCTCACGTAATGCAGCGGTTAATTTGTCGTGTATGTGATTGGTGACCTTCGGTTGTACATTCAGATGGGTGCCCATCGTTCTGTTGATAACAGCTCCCAGGGCCTTCATCATATGCGGGGTTGATAAAATATAAAAGTAAAGCGATGCCAAATCCCGAAAAACCACTTCAACGGTTTCATCGGTACTGCGCTTGCTTGCCATGTAGCCCCGTCCAGAGACAACGGCTGTATCAACCACCAGTATGGAGCCATATGGGTTTTGCTCAACAAGATGGCCTGCAGCCTGGGCCATTCGCGGCAGAGACAACCCAAAGCGCGGCGCTTGTGGGGGTGTAAACCCTTGGGGCGGCAATCCCAAAGAATTGATTGGCAGCATTGCCCCGGACTGCGGGTAAGAGAGTGGCATTTTATATTGTGTTAAAAAACCGGGTGCTAATAAACTGGGTTGTTGCTGTGAATTTGCTTGAAACCCAGGGGGTTTTAATGGCGTTTGGGCTAAGGTGGTATAAAGCTGGCTTTGACCCGATAGACTTTGCCCGGCTGCAGTTGAGGAAACCCTGAATGGTGGTGTCTGATAATTCGAGGAGAGCTGTGCGTTTGCTTGTGTGAAGTACGGGGTCTGATAAGCAATTTGGCGGGGGACTGTATTGGTGTTGGTGTTTATGCCTCTGTCAACAGGATCGCCAAACTGAACATTGTCGCCCTCTTGGGTGCGGGTTCGCCGGGAAATGAGCCAATTGGTCTTCATTTGGTTTAGTTTGGGTATGGCATAGGCCACCAGAAACAGTGTGCTACCCACACTAAACCCCCAGCGAAGCATTTTCTTTCTGAGGAGCTGATCCATTTCTTTTTTGCCAGCAGTAAATAGTTCTTGCTCATCCAAATCGACAGAACTGCGATTTTTGAACTGATTTTTCCACGGATTTTTCCAGGCCACATCCGATGAAGCGCTCTGCCCAGGAAAAAGCCAAGGTTCAATATGATTTTTAAAAGCATTTCGCAGTGTTTTAACCCCACCCAACCACAAAATGCCAACGGCAGTTTCTTCAGTCAGACGTTCTTGAAACTCTAAAAAGCCACCACGGCTTGCTGCCTCTGCCGATCGGCCAGCAGTCACAACAGCTTCAGGAATAAGAAGGGCAAGAGGACCTTCCGTTCTGGTAAAGGTAATAAAATTTGCCAGCTTTTCGGGCAAAGACATCCTACTCAAAAAGCCGTTGAGACCTATTGGCATTTGGGGAGATGCACTTCTACCTTTGAACTGCAGGTTTGAATCCAGCCGTGTTTTTTTCTGTCCAGTCGTGTTCTGTCCAGGTAAAAGAGATGGGCTTGTCCCGGCTGTTAATGGACGCATAGAATAGCGGAAAATCCTGTAGAGAATAAGCAAGAGAAGGGCATTGAAGTGATATGTCCAGACATACCAAATAATATAAAACAAAAATACCTTAAATAATGCGTCATTGCATTGCTTTTAAGTCTGTTTTCAATGCGAATCCAAAGTGGTAACAGTCACAAATCCATACAAGCTTTTTTCCGGAATGTCTCATCTGGGTTTATTGGGTTTGGCCCAAATTAACATGAAGCATCTGGGGAAAATGGGATGGCAACAATAATATTGCCTGACAACTGGGCACCTGCTGCTTCTACCTGTTGTTTTGCACCCTGCCAGTAGACAATGCCGTTTTCGTAAAAAGCAGCTTGATTGTCTGGTAGGGTCAAGTTCACTTTTTCAGCGTAAATGTCATGAACGGTTTCAATGTACTGGGTGGGGTTGCCAATATCACTCCAGTAGCCAGAAACACTTTGGGCCCAAAAGGCACCCAGACTGGGATTTTCCTGAACAGCCGCCAGCACAGCCGGAAAGACATCTGTCGCAAAATCCATCAATACCGCCTCAGGTACAGGCTCACCTGCATCCTTGGCAGCTTGCTGGGCATTGGTCAACAGCCGGTTGTATGTGGCTTCAATAATGGGGTAGGCCGCTGGTGAAAAAATATAGAATCCAGTATTCCCGAGGTTGGATTTGGCTTCGCTGAGGGCCGGTTTTTCTTGAAAGCCAGTAATTTTACCCGATTGACCGTCTTCCCCAGAGCGATCGGTGACAATAATGCCAAACTTATCGACGTCTTTGTCTTCAACCAGTTGGCAACCCAAGGTAACAATGGCATTCTGGGCCTTATGATGGTTCATGAGCGCCCCAAAATCCACATCAGAAACAGAGTCCCCTTGTGCAACCAGCAACGGCTTACTTCGATCCAGTATACCCGCATAAGCCGGATCGCAGAGCATTTTTCGGAGCCCGCCTGCAGTCCCCGATGGGGCGGTTTCATCAATGTATTGGATTGTGTTTATTTTTGACTGCTGAAGCGATGCTTTTAACGAATCTGGCTTAAAGTAAGTGTTGACAATGAGGGTTTCGAAGCCACTGTCAGCCAGTTTGTCTGCCATCAACTGAATAACACTTTGGGTGCCTACCAACGGAACAGCCGGTTTGGAGAACTGGGTGCTTTCCCCGGAAACACGCTCGAAGCGGGTAGCAAGGCCAGCCCCCAAAATGGTTGCCTGCAGGGTATGCTGCTGAACGGTTGGGGCTTTGCGCTGCGTTTTTTGTTTTGCAGCATTGCTTGTGATGGGTGAGCCGGTTAAAACCAGTTCAATACCAGAAACACCAACGGTCGCCCCGGGCAGCGCAAAATATTGCATACCTGTGGGGGCAGTAATCATAGCCATAAAGCCGCCCTTGCCGCCAAAAAGTTCGATGCCGTAAGGGGTATCATCGGGTACGGTTAGTGTGCCGATTTGTTTTTGCTGGTTGTCGTCATAAATAACCGCATGGGTCTTACCCGCTGTACTACTCTCTGTTTCAAGGCGAATCGACTGGCTTTGATGAGCATTGTTCACTGTCACGGCAGTAAATGTTTTTGATGGCATTGGCGTGGTCCCATTTTGCGTTATAAGAATTCAATAAAATCTGTGGGGTAAAAAATCTTATTGATCGCCCAAAGGGCCAATTGACTTTTTACGTTCGTTTTTTGCCTCCGAGAAACCCTGTTAAAAAGTTCTCTAAAAGAATGCAGTGATAATACCACACAGCAGGGCGTTTCCCAATGGGTGCGGGTGGCATGTGTCTAAACGTTAAGCAACCCTGTTGAATGAAAGCCCCTCGGATCGCTTGTGTCCTGTTACACATTACACAGTCCAAGCAAGCGCTGCATTAAATGCTGCGGCTTTGCAGACCCACCACACTGAGCAGCGTATTGGCAAACGAGAGCGCAACAGCTGCAAGCAGGGCACTGAAAAAGTTTTCAACGTGGAAGCCCGGGACCACAAAAGCAACCAAGCCCAGCATGAGGGCATTAATAACAAAAGCAAACAAACCCAGCGAAAGAATATTAAGGGGCAGCGTAAGGAGGCTGACAATGGGACGGAGGATGCTGTTAACCAGGCCCAGGGCGATGGCCACCAGGATTGCGGCCCCAAGGCCATTGAGATGGAAGCCTGGGAGGTACTGGCTGGCCAGGAGGAAGAGCAGCGCTGTTAGGAGCCAATTGAGTAGGACGGAAATCATGGATGGGGTCCTCATTAATTATTGGAGTTGTAGGTGGCGGTAAAGAGAGATATGGGGGCTGACCGGATGTAACTTTAGTTGATGAGTCCAGGACAATTTCTGGCTGAGTGTGACCTGCGTTTTGCGCAACAACAGGTAAACTTTCTAATTGATGTTTTATATATTCAATGCCATTAGGAAATTGTTTTAAGAAATTTGTTATTGTTTCTACAGCTAATTTTTGAGCGGCTTCCGCTTTTTGTAAAGCAGCTTCTTTTTCTTTAAGTGCTTCTTGCAGCTGACATTGAAGCTCTGCCAATAGAAGCTTCGTTTCTTGTAGTTCAAGACTTTCGCTTTCTAAACCTGCATTAAGTTGTCTTAGATTGGTAATTTGTGCTGTTAAATCTGCTTTTTCTCTTTCTTC
>JBCDLA010000096.1:0-6734 GCA_038745945.1 Cyanobacteria bacterium P01_H01_bin.74
AAAATAGACAGTTAACAAGAACTGCGCTATCATTTGAAATAGCACTTACTTAAAGAAGTGCTGGGATGTAGTAATCCCTAAAGAACCTGACACACTGGATGACCAGTGTATGTCTTCTCGGCTTTTTGGCCGGGAGGCGGCATGGTATGTCCAGGTCGTTTACGGCTAAAGCATGTCGCAGCCGTATTGTTCCGGTTTACTAACTCCCGGCCATTCTTACCGATGTAAGGGTGGTTTTTTTGTGTCTTTTTTTAGTCTTACTCATTCAAGTTTTACTGATCAAGCGGGAGTCTTTTTCAAGTGTATGTGCAATCATTTCTTAAAATTTAAGCTATAAAAAGGTATAAAATCACCTTTTTAACTGCTGGACTGGGGAAGCCAAACACCCCACAGCAGTTTTACCGCCCTAAATACTGAAAAGTTTTAGGATATCTTTCCGTACCATCCAGGCTTTAATCCACACCCAGCCTGGATTTTTTTTGTATCAAGGCGTGAGGAAACAGTCTATTTAAATCCCTTAAGCGACAACAGCTGCCGATGAACCTGCTCAATCGGGTGGGCTGACGCGCGGGCCATGGCCTCTCGAATTTCTGGCTTGCCCGTGGCAAATTCACTTTGAAGCTGCCGGTTAAACCCCCCAGAGGTAATATTGTTCAGGGTTCGGCGCATGGTTTCCTTGACATGCCCGTCAATCACGGATTCACCTTGACTGATATCCCCGTATAATGCCGTTGAACTGATGCCTTCCCGCATTCCGGTGATGCCACGATCGTGAATTAAATCGGCAACCAGTTTTACTTCGTACAGGCATTCAAAGTAGGCAACTTCTGGGGCATAACCCGCTTCTACGAGTGTTTCAAATGCCTTCGTAATTAGTTGGGTCAAGCCACCACAGAGAACAACTTGTTCTGAAAATAAATCGCAAACCGTTTCTTCTTCAAACGTGGTTTCAATCAGCCCGGTGCGCCCACACCCAATGGCCTGTCCGTATGCCAATGCAATCGACTCAGCATCACCGGAAGCATTCTGGGAAACGGCATACAGTCCTGGAACCCCACTACCGCTGATAAACTTATTGCGCACCCCTTTGCCCTGGCCTTTGGGGGCCAGTAAAAAAACATCCACCCCATCCGGAAACTGGATCAACTGTTCATGAACAACCAGGCCATGGGCAAACCCAATGGCTTTGCACGCGGTTTTTTCTTTGTCTGGGGTAAGCACCGGCAAAACATCACGCTGAAAAACACCGGCCATGGCCTCATCGGGCAAAAGCATCATAATCACATCGGCTTTTGAGGAAGCTTCAGAAAAAGAATAGCAGTTGAATCCATCGTCAATGGCTTGCCTGGCTGTCTCACCTGTGCAATTTCTGGTACCGACAATGACTGTCAGGCCGCTGTCTCTGAGGTTTAAGGCTTGGGGGCGTCCTTGATTGCCATAGCCAAGAATGGCAATGGTTTTACCCTGCAAAGGGGGAGTACCGAAGCGACTGGCTAAATCGGCGTCTTTCAAAATCTGTTTGGGGAAATAGGTGGACATGGGGCTGACTTCTCGGACAATAGTTTAAAAAAACGGCATTTAAAACAACGGTTATGGTAACGCAAATGCCTGACTGGCCTTCTCTTGCGGCTTTTTGGCGCATCAATTTTGATAAACGGCTTTTCCACGCTGCTTTGTTGAATTTTGCTTTTAAAGCCACAAATTACAACACGCCAGTTAGAATAAAAGCTGTAAAATCAGGTAAAAAATAGAATCGTTCTTGCATAATGATAAAGGATACTTCAAGTAATTTAAACGAGGCCCAACTGGACTTTTAATACCCGCTCTATATCTTCCAACTCATTGTTAGAGACAGTGCCAACTTTGTCCTTGAGTCGTTCTTTTGAGGCCGTTGTAAGCTGACTGGCAATGGCTTTACTTTTGGTATTTCCAATCTGAATAAAACATTCTGCCGGATAAAGTTTCTTCACGTTGCTGGTCAGTGGGATGACTTGAACCCGGTTCAAATGAATGTTGGAGGCATCATTGCTTACGATGACTGCTGGACGGGTTTTCTGGATCTCACCACCAATGGATGGCTTAAAGGAAACCCACCAGATTTCCCCACGTCTAGGAGGGCTGGCCATCAAAGGAATCTCCAATCAGCGCATCCGACCATTCCAATGCCTCGGTTTCCTGCGCTTCATCTTGGGCAGCTTCCCTGTAGCCCGCCTCAAGGCTTGAGCGGACAACATGCGGACGAGCCAGTTCTTCCAGAAACTGGCTAATTTTACGGGCGCCCACAACAACCTGTAAGCCATTGTAAACATCTTCTGAAACAGTAATGGTTAATTTTCTTTTCATGGCTTTTTCATCCTGATACCTCTACACGTAGAGTAACACGTGTAAAAGCAAGATTCAATAGCGCCTTCTTTTATTGCTCGTTGAATCCAAAACCAAAAAGCGCTGTAGGCTTTAGGCTTAGAAAATACAGGGAAATAATACAGGGAGATGTTGAGGAATAACTTTTCGGCTTGAAGACTTACACAACTTTATTTTTTTAGAAATTCTGATAACAACCAGAAGTCATCGTGCGTTACAGCCTTAGAGGCTCAAGGTCAAATGCATGATTAAGCGTCCGGCTTAAAGCCAGCCTGGTGTGCGCATACGATAAACCACCCTGTAAAAAGACAGCATATGGTGGCCGCAATGGCCCATCGGCAGACAATTCAAGGGTTGAACCGTCAATAAAGGTGCCACCCGCCATAACAACCGCATCGGCGTATCCTGGCGGGTGATCAGGGACTGGGCTTAGATGGCTGTTTACTGGGCTGTTTGCCTGTAAAGTTTGACAAAATTGAATCAGTTTCTCAGGATCTTTAAGCACAATAACCTGAATAATATCGCTGCGTGTCTCTTCACAAGCTGGCATTGTTTGTACTCCTTGCCCCTCAAACAGCCGGGCTGCCAGGGTCATACCTTTTAAAGCCGTATTTACCATACTGGGTGCCAGGTACAAGCCCTGCAGAATCAAGCGGCTCAAATCAAAGGTATAGCCCCCTTCCGTGCCAATTCCCGGACAGGTCAGGCGTTCTGCACAAGCTTCAATCAGGTGGTGCTTACCAGCAATATACCCGCCTGTGGGCACAATCCCGCCACCTGGATTTTTAATTAAAGAGCCCGCAATTAAATCAGCCCCAACGGCAGTGGGCTCAGCCACATCGGTGAACTCGCCGTAGCAATTGTCGACCATCACAATGGCATTCGGGTTGATGGTTTTCAGCTTTTTTATTAAATGCGCCAGTTGAGCAATGGTTAACGCGGGTCTGAGGCTATACCCCCGCGAGCGTTGAATAAAAATAACAGACGCATCCGCAATTTTGGTGCCAGTGTCAGCGTCTTGAAAAAAAACATCGGGTGTGTAGTGCTCGATTACTGGGTCAACGCCCGGGTTAGCCGATGGTGTTGTGCTTTCAGGCAGTGAGAACACAGTACAGCACTGGTAGCGAAAGCCCTGACTAATAAGCGATTGCGAGCTCTTGCCGCGGATGCCAATTACTTCTTCCAGGGTGTCGTATGGTGGACCCGTTACTGACAGAAGCATTGGAGACTCTTTTTTTTTCGAGATATTGTTTAGGCTTTGATTTTGCCTTGCCCAGCCCAGTGCCCCAGACAACGCCACTGCAATGGCATGGGTGCCAGAAACAAATTGTGGTCGTACCAGTGCTGCTTCAGCTTGCAAGGCCTTGGCAAAAACTTTATCGGTTATTTCACGGCCCAAGTCATTGTGACCGTAGCCGGTTACCGATAAAAAGTGCGATTCGTTGACCTGGTAATCCCGAAAGGCATCCAGGACGCGCTCAAAAGTCTGGTAGTAAATGGCCGCTTGCGTTGGCCAGATGCTTTCTTTAAGATAAGCTTCACTGGATTCTATGAGCTTCTCTTCAGGTTTTACAGCCTTGTCAGACTGCTTTTCAGTCGATAACGCGCACATTCCGTTTCTCGCATTGTGTTTTTATCTGGGAAAGAAATTTAATCCAGGCACCAGGCAATTTTAATTCAGCCAAAAGAATCATAAATACAAATTAATACCTGCGTTTGGTGATCATTATTAAAAAATAAAAGCTTTCAAAAAGAAATTGGATTTTCAGCCCTCTCGTTAGCCGATCATTAGCATGGAGTAAAGGACCCCCTGTTGCCACAGCCTGCCTGGACAGCCGCAAAAAGAAACCCCACTGTGTTTATTTGGATGGCGGCTATTTTTATCACCTGCCTGATTGTTGCCGATTTAACAGGGGCCATGTTGTTTTCGTTTACTTTGGCCCTGCCGTTTGGGGGAACGTCGGTTTTACTGTCGGCAGGCATTATTCCCTTTCCCATCACATTTATTTTAACCGACTTACTCAATGAGTTTTACGGCCAGAGTGGCGCCCGTTTTGTCACTTGGCTTGGGTTTGGCATGCTGTTTTTAACTTATGGTCTTCTCTGGACAGCCTCTCAGCTGCCGGTGGATGCACGAACATTAATCACTAAGCCTGTTTTTCTGGTGATTTTCAACCAATATGCCGGCATGTTTCTGGCCAGTATGACAGCATACCTGATTGGCCAACTGCTGGATATTAGTGTATTTCACTGGTTTAAATCCATTACGGGCAATAAAATGATCTGGCTGCGCGCCACAGGGTCAACGGTGATTTCCCAGCTTTTTGATTCTTTTATTGTCACAGGCATTGCATTCTGGGGGCAGATGACACTGTTTGATATGCTGCAGCTGGCTTCCGGCAATTACGTCTGGAAATTTATTGTGGCTGTTGCCATTACCCCACTGTTGTACATCGGTCATGCTTTGTTAAACCGTTATTTTGTAACAAAAAAGTAAAGTTACGTGGTATTTTGTAAAATTAAGTAACAGCAATAGTTATGTTTGAGCTTTGATGCTTGCAGAACTCTACTAATCTCTGTTTTTTTTATAAAATTAAATCACCTTGTAAATTAATACAAACGTCTTTTTAGGTTAAAGATAGATTGCCTGTTGGCCTTTTGGTTTAGAATTGAACTGTTAACGCCAGCTGACAAAAGTAAGGATTCATTCAAATGTTTGGTTACATTGCGGTTGCTGCAACCACAGCCACAGTCAGTGCACTTGCACTGGCAGCAAGACGCAAGTATATTCCCAATAGCCAACCTGAAAGTGACTTGCCCACACACCAAAAGCCTCAACGCCAAGACCGTTACAAATCGTCTGCAGCAGCGGCCGTAAATCTTCCTAATGCCGGCCAAAGCTTATTGCGTAAAGTGGTTGCCGCAATAAAAAAATTCGTAAAGCCTTTTGTCACCCCAGAACGACGCCGGAGGTCTGGAAATGATCCAAATCATAGAAATGTTCGAACGGCCACCCCAGGTTCTGGTTCTTCTCAACCGGTTTATAATGAGAAACAAGTCCCGCAAAAAAGACGAGAAGAAATGACCCAGCGTGAAGTTCCTACGGATGGAAGCGGAAACCAACCAAAAAGCTTAGAGGAACAATGGCGTACAACGCTTTCTACTCAAGGCACTTTTTCTGAACCTGAACCCGGAAAAATACCTGCAGGAGAACCTTCAGTTAAGCAAAGGCAGGTCGATCCCGAAACTTCTACGCTTCAAGCTCAACAAAAAGCTTCATTCCTACCACCAGCTTTACCTCAACAAGTTTCAACAGGTCCAGTCAAAGTTCCTGCCAGTCCTGGTGTCGGTACTGTTTATAATTCCGACGCTTCTCGATCTTCTTCTTCTCAATCAAAGACAAAATTTCCACCACCACCGCCTCCACCTGTTTTCCCTGATGAAGCACCGTTTTCACCTTCTGGCCGACGGAGGGCTTTTGCCCCTGTTTTATCACCATCATCTGCAAAGTCTTCTCAAGGTTCCGGCAACCCTTTTGCACCTGAAGGCAGCTTTTCACCGCGCTCTGTTATACCAACAATGACTTCTGGCTTGAATCCTTATGCCGACTCTGATCTTGCCCTTCAAAAAAATAAAAAAGCTGCAATGACAGAATTAGAAAAACTGATTAATAAGCAGACCCAAGAAGACCAAGAGATTGACCCCGAAAAAGCGCTTGCGGAATCAATGAAGCCTCTAAATGAGCAGGAAAAACCTATTCTTGAAAGCATTAATGAAACTGACGGTAATACAGGCCTTTTATCGGTTTTCAAAAAACAGTTGAAAGAGATACAGAAAGAAAAACAGGCTGTCACAGAGCAATATAACTTTGCAAAAAGCAAAATAGAAAGTAATACAGCGCTAAAGCCTGAATCAACAAAAGAGCAAAGAATGGCTACACTCAAGCGCAGTCCACAAAGCGGAACCAATACCTGCAGCATTCGCGCTTTTATGCTCAGTAATCCAGATTACTACAGCAAAATTAATGTAACAGAGGGGTATGAAAATAACCAATATGGATTCCAGGTGAAATTTCCAGGCCATGAAACCCCAATTACCATTACAGGGGCAGAGCTGTTGGCGCACATGGCAGGAAGAAAACAAAATTCAAACAACCCTGAGGATGACTTTAGGCCAGAAATTATTGAAGCGGCATTCTTAAAAGACAGGGCTCAGGTTGCAAAAAACGCACTGCTTGCTGTTTTGGAAAACCAAATAAAGGAAGTTCAGCAGGTTGCTTCGCAAGAGGAGCTGACTAAACTTTTAAGTCAACAGAAAAAGAGGCGTCAGTTTCCTTTGGAAGGAGTGGGCCTACAGGATAACGGTACAATAGT
>JBCDLA010000097.1:0-6479 GCA_038745945.1 Cyanobacteria bacterium P01_H01_bin.74
AAAAAACAGCTCTATATTGGATAATGGTCGGGAACATCCATTTTTACAACTGTTTTGTTTTTTTCTGAATCAAAAATACGCCCAGGCCTGCCATAACAAATAAAGGAAACCAAGCAACAGTAGCCAAATACAGCGGTAAGGGCAATAAACTGTTTAAAGCAGATACCCTTGCAAAGCTTTGACACACATTGTAAAGCATATAAAAACCAAACAACAAAACAATGGCGTAGACAAAGCCTTGTCCATTCCCGCGACGCGGTGATTGAATGGCAAGAGGCGCTGCTGATAAAATCATAACCAGGCAACTAAACGGCCAGGTCAGCTTGTCCCACAACCGCAGGTAAGTAGTCTTGCTTACTGATTTTCCCAAAACGCGACGATTTTCAATCACATGCCACAGGGTTGCAAAGTTCTGAATGTCTGAACGCGCGGTAACGCCTTCTTCATAGTCTTTAAGACTGTTTAAATGTTTATTTTTATTTTGCTTTCCTGAAAAAAGCGCATTGAGCTTCAAGCTTTCTAAATGACCCGCTGAAGATTGATTCTTGTTGTCTGCAACCAGGTAAGCATTGACATTTTTTAATGTCCAGCCAGTTGTTTTGTCCCAAATACCGCTTCGCGACTGAAAGATTTGCATAAATCCAGTTTTTGTCAAATCGATGATGGTGTTGTCACCCAACTGCTGTTTTTTGTAACGGTTAATAAAAACCAATTGTTTCAAGCGGTGGTTATCATCAAAAGTTTGGTATAAGAAACTACCGCCTTCACTGGGTAAGCTGGACTGATGAATGGCCTGATGCTTTAAGACCTCTGTTTTTAAACTGCACCAAGGCACAACATAGTCGTTAAGCACATAGCCAAAAATACTGCAGAAAACGCCCAGTACAATTGCAGGTGCCATTAGCCGCCACAAACTGACACCATTCATGCGCAATGCAATCAATTCCAGTTGAGAATTCATTTGACTGTAAACCATTAAAACAGCCAAAAAGGCACTGGCAGGAATGACCAACGCAATAGAACGAGGAAGTTGAAGCCCAATAATATTTATTACAGAGTCAAGCGGCAGGCCATATTTTTGAACCTCTTGCATCAGCTTGAGTAGTGTCTCGGAAAAAAAAGCAATGAGTGTAAAAATCACAACACCCAATAATAAGTTGTCGAGCAGCTGCCGTCCAATGTATCGGTCCATTAATGTTATTTGAATCATATTGATAAAAAAGTGTTGAAAAAATGTTAAAAAATTAGTGTTGTAGAAAAAGAATATTAAAAAACGATTAATACCAGCAAAAATAGCACCCGGTCATAGTAAACTGGAAGTCTATGATACAATGCAGCAAATCAAAGTAACAACAAAAGCTTTCAATTACCCACTAACTAATTTTATATTCTAATGAATGAATACAAACAAGGAGAGTCCACAATGGGCACAGTACTAGAAGTTACAGACGAAACTTTTCAAAAAGAAGTCAAAGAAGGAGATTTGCCTGTTTTGGTTGATTTTTGGGCACCCTGGTGTGCACCTTGCAAAGCTTTGGCGCCAATTATTGAAGAGCTGGCCTCTGACTATGAGGGGAAACTCAAAGTTGTAAAACTAAATGCTGATGAAGCCCAAGCAACTGCACAAGCCCATCATATTAGTGGTATTCCAACGCTCATATTATTCAAATCAGGCGAAGCTGTTGAGCAATTGGTTGGTAATCACAAAAAATCAACTTTAGTTGATGTGATTGAAAAACATATTTAGTTCCAAAGCCAGCCAGTTCAAGAAACATTTGGCTAAAAAAAGTAAAAGATTGAAAAGTAGCTGAAACAGCAATTTGAAAAAATAAAAGAAAAATAAAAGAAAAATAAAAGAAGGAATAAGCCAATTAGCAAGTATTCACATCACAACAAAGCCGTGAATAAAGGACCACAAATATTAACACCAGAGATTCGAGTGACAGAAGTACGTTTGATTGATGGCGATCGAAATGAGGTTGTAAGCAGGCAGGCCGTTGAGCAACTTGCCGAAGAGCGTAACCTTGATGTGGTTATTGTAAGTCTTGAGTCTTCACCGCCTGTTGTTCGCCTGGCTGATTTTGGGAAATTAAATTTTGAGACTGAAAAAAGAAAGCGTGAAGCAAAAAAGAAACAGCATGTGGTTGACGTCAAAGAGATTAAAATGACTGTTCGCATTGGTACTCACGATTATGAAACCAAAGTTCAGCACGCAACACGTTTTCTTGAGTCAGGCGACAAAGTTAAGTGCACAATTCGTATGAAGGGCCGAGAAACCCAGCACTCAAATCTTGCATTTGCATTGGCAAAAAAGTTTGTTGTAGACTTAGAAAATATTTCCCAGATTGAAGGTTCTATTCGTATGGAAGGCCGAAGTGTCACTTTATCGTTATCGCCCAAAAAAAAGTGATGCTTAAAACCCACAGAATTCCTTACTTCATTACTCAAACAATTTTAATCTCCTAAGAATTACTACAATTACATCATTGCTCCACCGGAGGCTACAAAATGCCAAAAATGAAAACCCACAAGTCAGGACGAAAGCGCTACCGTGTTACAGCAACTGGCAAGATTGTTCGTTCACAAGCCTTTAGAGGCCACTTAAATGTTAAAAAATCCTCCAGGCGTAAACGTCGTTTAAATAATATGGTTGAACTGCACAGTGCCAACTTAAACAAAGTTCGCTTTGAACTGCCTTACTTAAAACATGCCCGATAAAAGCATTTTACTTTAATAAACTAGGAATTTACTTTAATGCGTGTAAAAAGAGGAAACGTATCGCGTAAACGCCACAAAAAAGTCTTAAAACTGGCAAAAGGATTTCGTGGGACGCGACGTAAGTTATTTAAAGTTGCAAATCAAGCGGTGATGCGATCGTTAAAATACGCTTATCGTGATCGCCGAAATAAAAAACGTGATCTGAGGCGTTTGTGGATTATCCGAATTAATGCAGCTGCTCGAATTAATGGGCTGTCATACAGTAAATTGATAAATGGACTTCAGAAGGCTAATATTGCATTGAATCGAAAATTTCTTGCTGATTTGGCCGCCCGCAACCCTGAAGGTTTTGCACAAATTGCTGAAAAGGTAAAAGTAGCCCTGGCTTCATAAAATAGTATTTAACAAACTGCCATACAACAAAGTTCGCGCTGCAGTTTAACAATACATAATCCCAACAGCATTACAGTGACAGAAAAAAATTAAAACCAAAAAAATATAACTAAAAGATTAAAACCGAGAGAAGGGTATAATCACCAATGTTTGATATGGCCAAAATGATGAAAAAAGCCCAGGAAATGCAGGGCAAAATGAAAGATGTTCAAGACAAAATGGAAACCCAGACATTTACGGGAACAGCCGGTGGTGATGGTGTTACGATAACATGTAATGGTAAATACGAGTTTGCGAGCGTAAAAATTTCTACTGAACTGATCACTGACAATGATATGCGTGAGACACTGGAAGACTTACTTTTAGCCGCTTTAAAAGATGTCAGTCACTCAGTAAGCAGTGAAATGAAAGATAAAATGGAAGAAATTACACAAGGCCTTAACATTCCTGGGTTAAAAATGCCTTTTTAGTGGGACAATAGGCATGCTTCTCTATACATTACTCTTTCTTTAATGATGAGTTACTATACCCAACCTCTAGCACGGCTTATTGAAGAGTTTCAAAAACTTCCCGGTGTCGGCCCAAAATCTGCTCAAAGAATAGCATTTCATATTATCAGACAGTCCAATACGGCTGTTGAGCAATTTGCATCTGCCTTAATTGATGCAAAAGAAAAAGTCAATTTTTGCGAACAATGTTTTAATCATTCAACAACACCGCTCTGCGAAATTTGTCTCGACAAGGATAGACAGACCTCACAGCTGTGTGTCGTTGCTGAGCCCAAAGATCTTTATGCACTTGAGCGAACCCATGAGTATCGCGGTTTTTATCATGTTCTTCAAGGGCTTATATCACCACTAGAAGGTATTGGCCCTGATGATTTAAAGTTACGGGCATTATTGAGGCGCTTGGAAGACACCACGCTAACAGAAGTCATTTTGGCATTGCCCCCATCTGTTGAGGGCGATACAACCAGTTTGTACATTGCCAGGCTGTTAAAACCCATTGAAATCAAGTTAACCCGAATTGCCTTTGGGCTCCCTGTCGGTTCTGAGTTAGAATATGCTGACAGTGTGACCTTATCCAGGGCAATGCAGGGGCGCCAAGCCGTGTGATGTTAAAAAGAAGTCGTTTTCTATGCAACCGCAAGCCATAATCGATATTACAGCCCCAATCTCATCTGAGTTGCCGGTATGGCCGGGTGATCCACCCATCACTATAGACTGGGTCTTGGCACTTGATCGCGGGGATCCGGCCTCAGTCAGTCGACTCTCGATGGGGTCACACACCGGGACTCACGTGGATGCTTTTTCCCATTTTAAACAAGATGGCTTAACGTTGTCACAAATGGATCTTAGGATTTATAACGGAAAGTCGCTCGTTGTTGAAATTGAGGACCCTACAAAAATAACAATGGGAGAATTGCAGCGTTCTCCCTCATTTATGGACCTAAGAAAAGCAGAGCGTGTTTTATTTAAAACCATTAACTCAGCATCCCAATGGTATAAACAGCCGTTTAACCCTCAGTTCTGTTTCTTAGACCCAACTGCGGCAAGCTTCTTGGTTGAATTGGGTATTAAACTGGTCGGAATTGACGCCCTTTCTGTTGATGCTTTTGATGCTGAAGATCGTTATGAAGAGCCAGTCCCAACGCATCACAGATTGATGGATGCCGGTGTTTATATTATAGAAGGGCTTGTTTTAAACACTGTTTCCGCAGGCTGGTATCAGATGAACTGTTTGCCCTTAAATTTGAAAGATGGCGATGGCGCTCCTGCTCGCGTTACATTGCAAACACTGAATTAATGACAATGATGGAAACCAGCTTAAATCAAATCAAACACAGTAAAATTATTGCTGTTATCCGAACGCATAGTTTTGAGGATGCTTTGTGGTCTTGTGAAACTCTGATTGAAGCTGGGATACAGGCCATTGAAATAACAATGACTACTCCCAATGCCTGTGAACTGATCTCAATTTGCCGAAAGCATTACCCCAACTGCCTTGTTGGTGCAGGGACCGTTCTTTCTACTGATATGGCCATAACCTGTATTAATGCGGGTGCGCAATTTATGGTTTCTCCTGCTACAAGCCCCGAATGCATTGATTTTGCAAAGCAAAAAGACATACTCTTCATTCCTGGGTGTGCAACCCCCACAGAGATTTACCAAGCTATGCAGTTGGATGCTGCTGCGATTAAACTTTTTCCAATTATTCCTCTTGGTGGGGTTAAATTGTTAAAAGCAATTCGCGGCCCCTTTCCTGACGTTTTAATCATTCCCACAGGAGGGGTGACGATTGAGGATGCTGTCGAAATATTGGATGCAGGTGCGATTGCAGTGGGTATAGGTTCTCCATTAATTCAGAGGAGCTGGCTTGAAAATAAAGATCGAGAGGCATTGACTTTAAACACAAAAAAACTTCTCAGCCACGTGTCACACTTCTAATCTAATCGAGAACATACTTATTTCAGTGTTTTTGCATATAGCCAGAAATTTTTTTCAGATTTTTAAAGGGTTCATTAGTAGAACTGACGACAGGTAATAGCTTGTTGTTCTTCAAAAAAAGATGTTTTTCAATTCCTTTTTTAAGATTTTTAATTTAACAAAAGCTATGAGTTTGTTGTTTGATATTAAAATTGACCGTTAACGACGGCTTTGTCTGTAATTTCTGCGATTGCTGCGGTTATTTTGACGTAACGATTGTTTATCGCCGCGTCTGTCTTGGCGGAATTCTCTTTTGTCTATGCGACGATCTTGCCGAAAATCTCTTTTATCACCCCGTCTTTCCTGACGAAAATCTCTTTGATCGGACCGGCGATCTTGTTTAAATGCTTGGCGGTCCGCACGTTTTTGTTGCCGGAATGCTTTTCCGTCCTTGTCATCTGAGTTTCTAAAATTCTGACGGGCTTCTCGGCGGTTTTGCTTGTAAGCTTGCTTGTCATTCCGGCGCTCTTGGCGAAAATTACTCCTATCTTGCCGTTTGTCTTCTCGGAAAGCTTGTCGGTCAGCGCGTTTTTCTTGCCGAAGCGCATTTTTATCTGAACGGCGTTCTTGCCGAAAAGCTTTTTTGTTGTCCCGTTTGGTTTGTCTAAACTCTTGACGCTTTTCCCGACTTTCTTGACGGCGTGCGTTTCGTTCAGCACGGTTCTGGCTGCGTGTAAATTGTTCTGAATTGTCTTCTTGAGCGGATGCTGGCATTAAAAAAGAAGCGCTACAAATTAAAAGGCTGAGCCCAAAAGACAAGATCAATTTATTATTTAACATTGACTATCATTCCCCAAATTTCTAATTGTACCATTTGCAAACAGATAATTTTTTCCAATTTACTCATTAGTAATGCGCTAAACAAAAATCACTTACTTTGAC
>JBCDLA010000098.1:0-6139 GCA_038745945.1 Cyanobacteria bacterium P01_H01_bin.74
AACACATAGAAGCACAAACACTGAGGAGCATGAATACCATTGCCTTTTGTCAATCTCTTAAGGTTAAACGATTATTTTGATTCACCAATTTATTCAATAACCTGAAAGCTAAATTAAATTGATAAATTTATCAATTTTTTGATTGCAAAAAAATTCAAATGCCAAATCGCAGGATAACTTAACTCAATTTGTAGGCAACATATAAAAAAACAAACTATTTAAAACGTCATTTCTATAGAATTGAACGGGTCTACCCCCATTTTGAGAAAAAATAGATTGAATTATTTTATCTTAACTTTTAAAAAATCTCAGGGCCTGTATCACTTAAAAAGTTCATAGAAATACTTTATGTGAGAATCTGATAAACTGAATATGGCCTTTTTTATACCCAATGCCTTATAACGAATTACAATTATAAAAGAGATGTTTATTGTGCCAATCCCGCTTACTGAAAGCCAGCAGTCCATTGTCGATCTTGCCCGTGACTTTGTAGCCAAAGATCTCAACCCTATTGTTAACGTGCTTGAAACTGGGGATCTGACATGTCTAAGACAATTATGGCAATGCATGGCAGAGCGTGGACTGACAGGACTCCCCTTTCCAGAACAGTATGGTGGTGCAGCCGTTGACAGTATTGCCTATTTTGCCGTTCTTGAAGAAATTGCCAAAGTGTCATCGGCTTTAGCAACGGCGCTCTCGGTTCATGTTTCGCTGGCGGGGTTTCCGTTATTATCGGCAGGCACCCAAGCCCAGAAAGATCAGTACCTGCCTGATATGGTCTTGGGAAAGAAGATTGGGGCCTTTGCCCTTACGGAACCCAATGCAGGCAGTGATGCAGGCAGTGGTATCACCACAGCGGTTAAGCAGCCTGACGGGTCATACTGCCTGAATGGCAGTAAAATTTTTATCAGCAATGCCCTGGTGGGCCATGTTTTTTTGGTAACAGCCAGAACCCAAGCCAATGTGGACGGGCATAAAGGGTTATCCGCATTTATTGTTGAACGCGATCTTCCCGGGCTGACCATTGCTAAAGGCGATGAAAAAATGGGATTGCTGGGGGGAGACTGGGGCGAACTGCATTTTGACAACTGTGTGGTTGCAGAAAGCCAGCGCCTCTCTGATGAAGGCAATGGGTTTAAGTTGTTTATGAACAGCCTTAATATTGGCCGCATAAGCATTGCCGCCATTTCAACCGGTATTGCTCGTGCTGCATTGGATGCGGCATTACAGTATGCCAAGGAACGAAAACAATTCAATCAGCCCATTGCTGACTTTCAAGCCATTCAGTTTAAATTGGCCGATATGGCTGTTAAAATAGAAGCAGCCCGAAGTTTGGTTTTTAACGCGGCCCACTTAAAAGAAGCCGGACAAGATTTCTCAATGGAAGCCGCCATGGCCAAATACTATGCGTCTGAAATCTGTAACCAGTGTGCCAGTGAAGCCGTTCAGATTTTTGGAGGCTACGGCTATACCAAAGATTTTCCGGTGGAACGTTATTTTCGAGATGCCCGGGTGATGTCGTTGTTTGAAGGAACCAGTCAAATTCAGCAATTAATAATTGCAAAAAAACTTTTGATGTAACTTTTTTAAAATGCCTTGTTTCTTAACTAAAAATAAAACGCAATCGTGAACAACCATCCACAGCAGCAGCTGCACCCCAATAATTGCCAGGATTTGCCTAATCATCATTCTGAAGCACCAATGGACGCTCAGACCAATGCACTGACAGACAAATTGACCGCGGTTTATTCAAGTTATACAGATCCCTATGACGGGATGAATGCAATGCGCCACTGGGTAAACGATCACTTTGACGGGTTTGAACTTTACCTTGAAGACGAATGGAATGTTAGAACGGAAGGCGAAACGCATCTTGAATATATCTTGCGCTCGCGAAAAACCCTGAATGAAACCGCTGTGATTGCCTATGATGCCTATTACAATCACCGGGATGCAAAAGGGGTCTGGCATCTGGGCAATTATATACAAACTGTTGTTTTAATGCATGATCGCAGCATACTGGCCCACTTTTTACTGACAGAAAATAACGACTAATCAAAGACCATTTCAAATTCTGATGTCCGCTCAACACCGCCATGGCCCCAATGAATCCTATCAAGGCCACAATGAAAGCCTAACAGCCAAACAAAATCAGAAAACCTTACTCTGGGTTTTACTGCTTACGCTGTTTTATCTGGTTCTGGAAATTGCTGGCGGAGTTTATTCAGGCAGCCTGGCACTCATTGCCGATGGCATTCATATGCTCACCGATGCCACAGGTATTCTCATTGCCCTGTTTGCATCTTGGCTGTCCACCCAAAAACCACCCGAAGACGCAACTTTTGGATACGAGCGTGCTGGTGTCCTGGCAGCCTTGATTAACGGCGGGTTAATTCTTGTAATGGCTGTTTTTATTGTTTATGAAAGTATTGAACGGTTTCAACAGGCCGCACCCGTTTCCGGAGAAACCATGCTGGCGATTGCCTTTGGCGGCTTGGTTGTTAATGGTATTGCCTTTAAACTGCTGCATCCATCGCATGACAGCAATATGAATATGCGGGGTGTCTACCTGCATGTCCTCAGTGATTTAATTGGCTCACTGGGCGCCATTTTGGCAGGGGGGCTCATCGTATTTTTTGGATGGCATTGGGCAGACCCGGTGATGAGTGTTGTTGTGGCACTGCTGCTGTTGCGCTACGGCTTAAGTTTACTGCAGGATTCAACGCATATTTTACTGGAAGCGAGTCCAAAAAGCCTAGATGCTGAAGTTGTCCAATCCGCCCTTGCTGGGGTGGATGGTGTGCTTGCTGTGAACCAGTTTCATTTGTCATCGCTGAATACAAAGAAAACTATGTTGATGGCCCACTTGGTAGTGGCACCGCAAGCGTATAGACCAGAAACCGTTCAACATGCAAAAGTACTTCTGGAAAAAAAGTTTCAGATCACACAAACAACACTCCAGTTGGTCTTAGGGCATAAACAAGCAGTCAATAATCAGGATTCTGCTTAACGATATGCCTGTAAAAAGAAAAAACCGTGAGTTTGGATTGAATACCCCCTGGCGTTTCCCCTTCCATTTTTTTCGCGGAAAACTCATTCAACCGGCATTCTGGGCGCTCTTTTTTTTAAGCCCAGTTTTTAATGTTTTTCGGTTGGATATGATTCACCAAACACTGGTTTGGCTGGGAAACTCGCATGCGTTTTCAGTGAAAACCCTCATGTGGCTTCCCTTTGGCTTTTATGGAGCTGTTATTGTCATTGCCATTATTTCATTTGTCTGGGGGCGTGTTTTTTGTGGCTGGGCCTGTCCGCATAACACATTAACCGAGTGGACCAAGCCCGTTCGGGTGGTATTGGGGCTTGAGTCCAAAACCACTTTTTTTAAGCGCCCTCGCTTGCCCGGATGGCTAAAGCAACGCATACCTTGGGTGAAGAAACGCGCTGTTCAAGTTGGGTTTATGGTTTTGATGGGTTTCATATTGACTACCCTGCTCAGTGTGTTGCTATCGTTTTATGTGGTTCCGCCAGACTGGGTGATGCGTCAGTATTTTAATGGCAATCCGCATATTGCACTGGTGATGGGCCATGGGCTGCTTCTGCTGATTGGCATGTTTCTGTTGCTTGCGGGCAATAATTTTTGCCGGGCTTGTTGCCCCTATGGCATGGCACAATCTATTTCTGCTTACCATGAAAATAGCCCGTGGCGCCCCATGGAAATTCAATTCAGTGCCAGTGCTGAAAACGATTGTAAACATTGTAAAGCCTGTCAATTGATTTGTCCGGTTGATATAGACCCCCGTAATGCCACTTTAACGGGGCAAGTGGCAGTGGGTCAATTTGAGGGCTGCTTTAACTGCGGTGAATGCATTGATGTCTGTAGTTTTATTCATAAACACATCGGCACTAAAGGGGACGCTTTTAAAAAAACAGATATCGGGTTTTTGACGTTTGGCTACAAAACGAAAAATTAAAAAAAGTTTGTTGACCATCAACCTGCTTGGACAATTTTTTTTTTGTTTTGAGTTCTTTTAATTGTCTTGTTTTATTTTCTAATAACTTTTTACACGACTTATTACAACACCTTTTTTAATTTAAAAGCTAAATAATTATACGCTTTAATAATTTTTATCTTCATTTAATAACAAACCCTGAACCTATATAACGCCTTTTAACCTGGAAGCCCCCTGGATTTATGAGCATCCCCGCATTTCCTCAAAACGGCCATATTTTAATAAAACCGCTTTCTGGTGGAAAATCACCCATATCCGACAATGCGGATATAGTCACTGAACCGGGTGTTATTTCTGAGAAACCGTTAACGAAACAAAAGGCGGGCAGCAAGACTCACAAAGAACAAAAGCCAGCAATAGGAAAAACGGTTTCTTACCCAATAAAAAATCCCGTCAGGACCGGTTCAAGTGTTTCAAGTGACGTCATAGTCAGATTGCCCAATCGATTTTCTTGCCCGCAGGCAGGCATTTCTCAAATGATAGATACGGCAAAGACAACCACCCCAAAGGGTTTAAGCTTTATCGAGAGACTTGCCCGACGTAGTGTTTCGCTGGTTGCAGAAGCAATGCAAGAACTCGTTGAAGATACAACCTCAATTGCCTCCAAAGCATTTCAAAAAAGCCGGCAAGCTTCTGGTGAAATATACAACGCTGGTCAACGTGGTGCAAACCAGCTCCGTGTTAAAGCATTGCCAGCTATTATGGGCACAGCGTATTCTGTTGCATCGACTGCAGGAGAAATAACCGCAGATATTGCAGATGAAGCCAGCTATCAAGGCAAGCACGTTTTATCCAAATTGCTGAAAGGTTTTGGTCAAGTTGGCTGGTCTCTGGCAAAGTTTACTGGGGATACCATTGTCGAGCCTGTTATAAAAGTAACACCAAAAATTCTGACTTTGTGGGGAGGGCTCAAATTTTTAGGCACATCAGTGGGTCAAAAAGTTGCTTATAAAACAATTAATACTGGAACAGATTTGGCTTTAAGGGCGGCAACTCGTACCCTTCGGCTTGGAGCTGGGGCAGTATTGGCAAATCCATCTTCTATCGGGTTGCTTGCAACACTGGGAACAAGTTATGCAGTAACAAAAGGCCTCGTTAATTTTACAACTGGCTTGGCTACAGGTGTCTTAAATGACGCAACTGGCATGTTTACAAAAGCTGGGGATGCCTTATCAAAAATTTTACGATCAAAGATTGAAGGTAATTATACTGAAGAATGGCGGAACGATGGTGTTGACTGGTTGGGTAAAACAATATTTGGTGCCGAAAGTCCGAATGCGAAGCTGTTTAGTGCACTAAGCAAGGGTAGAACCCCAGATAGTGTACAAAAACTGCTTTCAGATACAATTGAGCAGTATGAAAAACAAATGCCTGATTTATATGATGATTACACAAAATATGCCCTGGATGATGCTTATGAATCAGGCTCTCTGAAAGATAAGCGGTTAAACCTTTTGTTATCAAAAGGCTGGCTCCTTCAAAAACTTTCAGATCGTTCCCTTAGTCGGTGTAATGACTTTGGGAAAAACATTGTGTCACACAGAAAAATCAGGGAACTTGCACTACATTTAAAAACGTTAAGAGAGTCCTACAATTTATTTGATCCTGTAAGACTTAAAGCCGAAGACAAAAAGCATGAAATAACAACTCCTGGCCAATTAATACAACTAACAGATCCAGTAAAACTTTTTGCACTAAAGCTGAAAGGATTAGAACGCTACAAAAACAGATACGGAAACAAACTCTATGAACTTCTTCAAGCAAGTAAAAATGGCAAAAAGTCTATTGAGCACTATGATGAAGGTATTAAAGAAATACACTTACCAAAACATTACCTTCCTAACCATTTTACAGCGTTAGAATTACATCGGCTAAAAATTAGACCCTACATACAGGATTTGCAAACCCAGTATGAACAGATTAGTCCTAGATTAACATCGTCTCAAGAAGCCCTGTATAAGGAATTAAACTACTATTTTGAACATATTTGTTATCCCAGTGTAGAAGAATCAAGAAACAGATTTAACAATATGCCGCCGTCACCGCCTTCTAACGACGGAAACAATGGCAGTGGTTTTGGAAGCAGTGGTGGCGGTGATTACCCAATTTTGAGTGATCTCCCAGAAGCA
>JBCDLA010000099.1:0-6075 GCA_038745945.1 Cyanobacteria bacterium P01_H01_bin.74
GGTTCAAATCTCACGGATTCGCAGAAGTTGCTGCGGGGGCTTTACACTGGTGGAAAAATCTGCTGTTTGAGACAGGCAAGTTAAAAAGAAGTGCTGGGATGTAGCAATCCCTGAATAACTTGACACACTGGCGAACCAATGAACACTTTCTCGGCTTTGGGCCGGGAGATGGCACAGTATGTCCAGGCTTCTAGCTAAAGTGTGCCATAGCCGTGTTTTGGCGGTTTACTAACTCCCGGCCATCCTTACCTATGTAAGAATGGGTTTTTTATGTTTATTTTAACTAAGCTGGGAGTCTTTTTCAAGTGTATGTGCAATCATTTTTTTAAAATTTAAGCTGTAAAAAGGTATAAAATCACCTTTTTAACTGCTGGTCTGGTTCACTACTGGGTTGGGGCAACCGAACACTCCGAAGCAGTTTCGCCCCCTTCAGTAGTGAGATGTATGGGGGGCGAGCTCTCAATGTGCATTGATCTGAACATGGACTGATGCCGCTTGAGAAAAAATCTTTACCATCCAGGTCGCATTCCGTACCCAGGCCTGGATTTTTTTGTTCTTTTGCGTTCTTTTGGCCATAAAACCCTTTGCCTCGGCAGCCCGTTGCTGATATGGTATTTTAAGATATGTTAAACGAGTAACTTCTCAAATGAATATCAGTCGTTTTTAATATCTCTCAAGCTTTGAGTAGGTCAGCCGACGAGAAATCTCCTCAAAGCAATAAAAAAATTAGAAACAATGCCAAAATGTAAAATACAAGGCAAATAACCAGGCAAAATACCAGAAAGGCTAGAGACCATGGCAACGCAAGCATCCGATAAAGCCCCGCGTGACGGGCATGTGTCCATTGATGGAACACCTTGGCTGGCCCGAATGATTGACAAAGCCAGACTCGAGCGAACCGGTGAAATTGTGCAGTTTGATCTTGATTTTCCCTGCCCAATGGATCGCCAGCTGTTAAGCAAGCTGGGCATCGATGCAAAACAGTTCCAAGAAATTGCGGTTACTTCTCCCGATGACGCCTCCATTGTCAAGGCGTTGAAGGTAGCCGGTGCTTCTTTATAAGTGGCTTCGGGTTGTTTGGATATCGCTTTTTTCTCTTAATTAAGGCATACTTTACGCCTGTTGTTCTGTAAAACCACAGTGTCAAATTCTGTGAATTCTCAACACAACAAGTTTTTAATTGCGCTAAAATAAATAAATTAAGCTTTTATTCCTAAAATGAAATTAATTTCAACTCAACTCTCACTGTATTTATGTTTCAAACCAAAAGCATTCATTGGCAAAACACTGATTTTCAAATTAATAGTCGATTTTCAAATAAAAAATAGGAAATACTGCCGTGGCAACGCTTTCCACAAACACGTTTAATCCAGGCACACAACGCACCGACAATTGGCGGCTTGAGCCCATCCTTACGGTACTGGCATTGCTGCTTTTTATAGCTTATGCCACGGTGCGAGCTTTTCAGAACAACTATTTTGAAGTGCATGGCACCCAGTATATTTCACCCTTTTATTCTCCTTATTTCCCGCACATTTTCGATGCCCTTGGCATTCAATTGAAAGCAATAGAAACCATTTTGCCAAACGGCGGGTTGGGGTGGATTATTTCCCCCGCCTTGTTCATTTTATGGATTCCGGCAGGCTTTCGGTTAACTTGCTACTTCTACCGTCGGGTTTATTACCGATCATTTTTCACGGCGCCAGTTGCTTGTGCGGTCGATGCACAGCCCAAAACCCCGCTCATTAAACTTTTGGGCGAGGGCAAAAAGTATTGGGGTGAAAAAGCATTCCCGATGGTTTTAATGAACCTGCACCGCTATTTCTTTTTTATTGCGGCATCATTTATTTTGATTCACACCTACGACACCTTTTCATCGTTTTTTTTGCCTGGCTACAGTGGCATTCGGGTGGGTGTCGGTAGTCTTGTGTTTGTCATTGATCTCATCCTTCTGGCTTTGTACACCTTCGGGTGCCACTCCTGGCGGCATATTTTGGGCGGACAAGTGGATTGTTTTTCGTCTTGTCCCATTAACGAAGTGCGGCATCACGCCTGGACTCGCCAAAGCATTTTAAATGCGAATCATATGTTGTTTGCCTGGACCAGTATGTTCTGGGTGGCTTTTGCGGACTTTTACATTGCACAACTGGCCAAAGGCACCTGGACTGATTTCGTGTTTTACTCGTCAACTTGGAAAGGCATGTTCGGATGAGTTTGTCGTACGAATCCCACCACCATGATGTAATTGTGATTGGCGCCGGCGGCGCCGGCTTAAGGGCGGCCATTGAAGTCTCAGCCCAAGGCTTATCTGTTGCCCTAATCTGTAAGTCGTTGTTGGGTAAAGCACACACGGTCATGGCAGAAGGCGGTGCTGCTGCTGCTTTGGGCAATGTTGATCCTGAAGACGGTTGGCAAGCTCACTTTAAAGATACCATTATGGGCGGAAAAACCATGAGCAACTGGCGCATGGCTGAATTACATGCCAAGCAGGCCCCGTCCAGAATTAAAGAACTGGAATTGTGGGGGGCTGTGTTTGATCGCACCCCAGACGGAAAAATCAGCCAGCGGGCTTTTGGTGGACACCAGTATAAGCGTCTGGCCCATGTGGGTGACAGAACAGGCCTGGAACTCATTAGAACCTTACAAGACAAGGGCATTCATTGCGGCATTGACGTGTTTATGGAATGTACTGTTACCGATCTCTTAAAAGACGGGGACGGTCGGGCCTGTGGCGCATTGGCCTACTGGCGGGAAAGTGGTCGCCTGGTGACTTTTAGCGCCAAAGCGGTTGTTTTAGCAACGGGCGGTACTGGGAAAGCCTGGCGCATTACCTCCAACTCTTGGGAATACACAGGCGATGGCATGGCGTTGGCGTATCAGGCCGGTGCTTCATTGATGGATATGGAATTTATTCAGTTCCACCCTACGGGTATGGTCTGGCCACCGGGTGTTAGAGGCATTCTGGTGACCGAAGGTGTCCGTGGTGAAGGCGGTATGTTGAAAAACAGCGAAGGCAAACGCTTTATGTTTGATTATTTGCCACCTGAGACCAAGCATTTGTTTGCAGATACTGAGGAAGAATCAAAGCGCTGGGTTGATTCGATTCTGGCAGGCGAAAATACCGATGCCAGACGTCCGCCCGAGCTTTCAACCCGAGACAATGTTGCAAAAGCCATTAACAGTGAAGTAAAAGCTGGGCGCGGCAGCCCGCATGGTGGGGTTTTTCTGGATATCAGCTACCAGGATCCCAACCGAATTAAACGAAAGCTTCCCAGTATGTACCATCAGTTTAAAGAACTTGCTGATGTTGATATTACCAAGGGTCCAATGGAAGTAGGCCCGACCATGCATTACACAATGGGCGGCATTAAAGTTGATCCGGAAACACAAATGTCTGCAGTCCCTGGTTTGTTTGCAGCCGGTGAAGTTGCCAGTGGCTTGCATGGGGCAAACCGACTGGGTGGCAATTCGCTTTCTGATTTAATTGTTTTTGGCAAGCTCGCAGGCGAGCATGCAGCCAAATTTGCCCGAGAGTCAGACAGTACTGAAAGTGCAATTGCTGAAGACAGTGTGAAAACCTTAGTTGATACGCTGATGGCTCCCTTTGAGCGTAAAACTGAAGGCCCGTATGAAATTCATCGGGATCTGCAAGAGATCATGCAAACTAAAGTTGGTATTATTCGCACTGAAAGTGAGCTTGCAGAGGCACTGGATGAATTAGATGCCATTGAAAAACGTGTCGATGCTGTTTCTGTCTCAGGATCCATTCAGTTTAACCCGGGCTGGCACTTGGCTGTTGATTTAAGAAATATGGTGATTACCTCAAAAGCAACCGCTTGGAGTGCCCTGGAGCGTCGAGAAACCCGAGGCGGCCACACCCGTGAGGATTTTCCCAATACAAATAGTGATTTTTCCGGGCACAATTCACGCATTTCAAAGGCGGAAGACGGCTCGATGGAATTTAATACCACTGAAAAACCAGTAATGCCTGATCAATTGCAAGCCCTTTTTAAGGAGGACAATAAGTAATGGCCGAACAAACAGCCAGATTTCAGGTATTTCGCGGTGAAACTGAAGCCGAAGGCCGCATTGATGAGTACACGGTTCCAGTCAGTGCTGGGATGGTGGTATTGGATGCGATGCACCACATTCAAGGCTATGAAAGCCCTGATTTGGCTGTGCGCTGGAACTGCAAAGCAGCCAAGTGCGGCTCCTGCAGTGCCGAAGTGAATGGGAAACCCAGCCTAATGTGTAAAACCCGCCTGGATCACCTGGATCTCAGCAAGCCGGTTCGGGTTGATCCACTGAGAACTTTCCCACTCATTCGTGATTTAGTCACCGATGTCTCCTGGAATTATCACGTGAATAAAAGCATTAAACCGTTTACTCCGGTGGATGACAAGGTCGATGACTGGCGCTACTACCAGCACGACGTGGATCGGGTGCAAGAATTTCGCAAGTGTATTGAGTGCTTTTTGTGCCAAGATGTCTGTCACGTCTTGAGAAACCACAACCGAAAAGATGTTTTTGCAGGTCCACGCTTTATGATACGTCTGGCCAGTCTGGAAATGCACCCGATGGATAATGCGGACCGGATCCCCTTTATTAAAGAGTCTGCGGGGATTGGCCTTTGCAATATTACAAAGTGTTGTACAGAAGTCTGTCCCGAAGAAATTCAGATTACTGACAATGCCATTATTCCATTAAAAGAACGGGTCATTGACCGTTATTACGATCCCATGCTTTGGGTTTTGCGTCAGTTTGGGTTTATTCGCTGAAGTGTATTATTACAAGAAAATAGAACCAAGATAATAAAATACACGAAGCTATAGAATCTCTAAAAAAAATTTTAAATTGCTTTTTTAAAGTCCATACCCAGTTCCTATAGCAGTAACATTTTTTTGAAAACCCATCAACCTAAATTACAGTCATTACCACAAGTCTTTTTTATTGCCGAAGTTTTATTTAATTTACTATGCGCTAACGTCGACGCGCATTCCATTTCCCACAGATGGTGCAGGCTTGTTTGGATTGAACCCTGAAGATAAAGCTAAAAATTGTTCAAATGGGTTTGGACCAACTTTAGTGGATTGAAGTAAAGCGCCAGAGTTTCTAAAAGGATTGCCAGTACTTGCTGGCTGCTGTCCAAATCTTGGATTTGAACCGCCTGTAAAATTTGAATGTTGTGAGCCACGGTGGATCATAATAATAACTTCTTTATTATACTCAGTTATAAAGTATCTCTAATAGAATAAAAACAACCAAGAGAAATAAATTGTTAATATTATGTTTTAATTTTAAAAAATGTAAACTTTAGAATATCTAATGTTAGAGAATGAAATGAACTATAAATTCTGGCTTTTCAGGAAATTCAGCAGCAATACTAACTCCGCATCATTTTTCGAACTTCACCAATATGTGTCTGTTCTTCTGAAATCATTTTTCGAGCATATTCTTCAAACATCACCGATTTGTCTTGAACGAGCTCGAGTAAATCCTTGTACAATTGCATTTGACGGGATTCATGCTCCAGTGACTCTTCGAGGATGTTAAAAATGTCATGCTTATGGGTTTCAAGCAATGGGCCAATCCCTAACGATGGATGTCCGCCCAAGTAAGTTACCAGCTCACCAGCTTCTTGTGAATGAAGCAAAGACTCTGTTGCCTGATCCCGAAGCCATGAGGTGATAGGAATACGGTTGGGCCCGAACACCATTAGGGAATAATGGGTATAGCGGACAACCCCAGCCAGTTCAGTTTCCATAATACGGTTTAATTTATCAATGACTTGATTTAAAAGTATTTCAGAGAAAACGGATTCGGTTTCAGTAAATGTTTTCACCATTTTAGCCATCCTTTTTTAAACGTTAATAGTAATATGTTGAAATGCTCTGGTTTGAGAGAATAACTGGTTTGAAAGAATATGTGGAAAAATAAATGCTTACGTTGAGAAAAACTATAAAAAAATTTTTTATTGTGATGTTTTTGATATCAAGGATAAACAGAGTTAAAGAATAAATAGTGTTATAAGAACTTTCAATTTCAAATCAAATTAATGTTAGCATAGTCCAATAA
>JBCDLA010000100.1:0-5823 GCA_038745945.1 Cyanobacteria bacterium P01_H01_bin.74
TTCTGAGGGGTCTGGCTCACGCCATTTTACCCCTCAGAACCAGCAACTTCTGCTATTTCCCAAACTTGCTACGGAGGCTTTACACTGGCGGAAAAATCTGCTGTTTGAGGTAGGCAAGTGAAAATAAAAGCACAGCCGTAGCCTTGGAGGCTGTGCCACTTTGAAAATTGTTTGAAGCCGTAACGAGTTCAGATTTTTCCAAAAGTGTAAAAAACCGCTGGGGGTGTTGGGGGCCAGCCAGGGCCCCTAATGGAACAAAGAAAAGAAAGTGCATTTGAGAAAATCTTGCCTTCCCTCAAAAGACTCGAGAGAAAATATTTTTTTCGGGGGGTGTTAAGCGGGGGGTGTCCTCCCGCTTACACGGCGAGGGGTTGTTATCCCTAAGCCCTGAAGGGCAAGGGCTACGGAGACGCTGCGACCTCTCTCCCCTGATGGAACAAAGAGAAAATATGTTTAAAAAGTTCTTGCCTTGACGCAAAGAACCCGAAAGGAAGAAAAAATCTTGGCTTCCCGCAAAAAAGTCTCGAAAAAAAGAAAAAATCCCCTTATGCCGAAACCTGGCGAAACAGCAGCCCATGTTTCTCCGGAAAAGAGAAATCGTGCCCAAAATGAAGCCCAAACAGAGCAGCTTGAAAAGAAAATAAGAAATCTAGGGCGTCTTATAAAACTGATACAAAACCCAGTGAAATACCCTAAAACGCTTAAGATAGCAGCTAAACAAATTTGAAACTTTACAAACGCTGGTCTGAATTTTAGCTTTTCTTGAGTGGGCCAATTTTACTTAATTGATTTAAACACAAGAACCGAGTCATCTTGCAGTAAAGGTGGGGAGAACGCTGTAAGAACAAATACCTAGGACGCTAAAAATAAGGATTGTCTGGAATTTCGCAACAACCAAGAAGACTTCTCCTGGCAGAAATTTAAACAATGAAAGGCTATTTTTCGAGCCATTGGGGGTGTTTCGCCAAGACAATTGGATAAATTTATAAGCGCTACCGTCAAAAAGCGCAATTTTTTATCTGCACAGACTTTATTCGACTAGTTAAAAAACCAAACGGTTCAATTAAAGAATTTATAAGGTTAGTCAATCACCTGGTTAATTAAAGCTTAGCTGGATAAATCCTTCCAGTCACTCCTGTCATATACCCCAGTCATACACCTATCACAATTTCTTTATTGCAAGTTAATTGCAGACTGAATCACTTATAACTTATTAAATAAAAAGGACCATTTCCTCAATGCTTACACAGTCAAGAGTACACCCATCATTAACACAATCTTCGATAAAACAGGCTTCGGTGCAATTTGGAGGGCTTTTTGGGAAAAATAAAGAAGAACACAAAGCGCAAGATAAGACATTTGCAGCATTGCGGCAACGCGCAGGACGCGGAGGGCCTGTGACTCAAGCAGCAAGAACTACAACTACAACTGGCGGAAGTCAGAAATTAACTGAAGCAGAAATAAAGGCCGCCATGGATGCATCTTATAGTCGACCAGCAAGCGCTGCATCTCAAGAACCAGCAGAGGAAAAGAAAACAGAAGCACCAGCATCCGCAACGGGTGGAAGTCAGAAATTAACTGAAGAAGAAATGCTGGCCGCTATGAATGCATCTAATAAGGTCGCCATAACCAAACTTCAGGCAGGAATTAGAGCAAAACAAGGTAGTGAAGCTCTTCAAATTTTAAGACAGCAAGCAGCCAATGCTGGTTCAGCAGCAGTTCGGGATTTTGATGCAGAAGTAGCAGCGCATCAGAAAGCAATGAATAGTGTATTGGACCGGCTTGATCAACGAATAGAATCAGACAGTTCCACATTATTGCCAGCTTTGCAAGAACTTAAATACATGTTGAACCCAACAGGCGGTCGATTTAGCGCTGAAAATCATGGAAGCATTTTTAAAAATCCTGATGGGCAAAATTTGTTAAAGAAAACTGCCGAGAAACTAAACAAGCTGGCCAAAAAACACCCGGGACTTGGTAACATAATCAAAGAAGCCGTAAAAAAAGGCGCAAAAGGCTCAGGTAAAGTGGCACTTTCTTCACTTAAGGTTGCTGGCAAAGGGGCTAAGACTCTGGCACCAGTAGTAGGCCAATTGGTATTACTATTAGTGGCATTCGCCGCAGTGGCGATGTGTCCGCCTTCAGTTGTTTTACTCCCTTTACTTCAAGGAATTGGGCGACAAGCAAATCAAGAATTTGATCAAGCAGCCGATATTGTAGACTTTTAGAGAATACTGATTGCCAACATCCAATAATGCCCCTGTATTGTTGACAGCTGCCTTATGATAAAATAACGCAATGGCTGGGCATTCTAAATGGTCTCAAATTAAGCGGGCAAAAGCAGTGAAAGACGCCAAAAAAGGCGCCAATTTTGCCCAACGCGCCCGCGAAATTATGATGGCTGTCAAGCTGGGCGGGCCCGATCCGGATGCGAACTTTCGGCTGCGCACTGCCATTGACAAAGCCAAGACCGATGGTGTCCCTAACGACAACATTAAGCGTGCCATTGAAAAAGGCAGCGGCACCGGCAACAGCGATGACCTCCAGGAAATGACCTATGAGGGTTATGGCCCAGGCGGGGTGGCAATTTTCATTGAAGCGGTAACTGACAACAAAAACCGAACAGCAGGTGACATTCGCAGTTACTTTAACAAATACAACGGCAACCTGGGTGCTGATGGTTGTGTGGCCTGGATCTTTGAACAGAAAACCGTGATTAAAGTCCCGCTTGAGGCGGTTTCTGAAAACAGACTGCTTGACGACGGATCATCCTGGGGCATTACAGATTTTGACGTGCAAGACGCAACAGAAAATATGGATAGCCACACAGAGCCCGCGTGTTATCAGCTCTATGCCGATCCCAGTCAGCTGAATGCAGTCTGTGTCCATTTAAATCAGGCGGGTATTCCTGTGCTTTCCGCAGAATGGACACGTGAACCCAGCAATACGGTAAGCATTACTGAGCCAGACAGCATTCAACCCTTGCTGAAGCTGATGGAAGCCCTTGAAACCCATGACGATGTTCAGCAGGTTTATGCAAACGTTGAACTGCCCAATTTTGAACTGCAGAATTTTGAACAGACTTAACAAAATGCCCCCCCCCCATTTTTTTACCCCGCCTTGTTCATCTCAGTCGGATTCTGCTTATTCCAGTTCAGACAGGGTCAAATTTTCAGAGACATTACACGCACGTCAACCGTATGCCAATGACGTGCTTACAGCTAATATCCATCAGTTTTTCAGGCAATTGGCTGAAAACACCGCAGCCGCCTGTATGCTGGGCGGCCACGCAATGCTGTCTCCGCAAAACAGCTGGGTGATTATTGGGATCGGCGCCCGGCAAAAAGTCCAGCTGGCTGGCAATGCCTTAACCCATCAACACCCGGACGGGACAAAGACAATAATACCGCTGCAAAGCCCTGAGGATTTGTTTTCGCAACTGGAGATTATCCGGAATGGCTGCGATTCTTTTGATTTTGAGTCTGATTCTGTTGATTCAGGGGCTTTCAACCATAACAACACACCGCAGAATTCAGACGATACAGACATAAACTTACCGTTGCGGGGCGGATTGATTGTACAAACGGCCTATGATTTTTACCAGTGGTGTGATCCCGCTTGGGCAGAACGTCTGAAATCCTTGGAGTGGGATAAAACAGGTGAAACGGTATTAAATGCCATTGAGTTTAAGCACTGGCTGATTCTTAATCTTGACCCCACTGCCTCCTCTGTCAATCATGGCAATTGGCCTCGGTGGACTGTTTTGACCCGCGATCCTCAGTTTAAAACAGATACAGAAACCCGCTGGCAGGAAGTGATCCGGGACCCTGCCACTTCTGAAAACAAGTGGACCACGACAACAGCCAAAAAAAATACATCAACGTCTCCGGATGAAACACTGGAGACTTATTTATCCACATTCACACCCAGCCTGAGCCAGGATGCTTTTGCAGCCCGTGTTTCCCGCATTCAGGACAAGATATCCGCTGGGGAGTTGTACCAGGCCAACTTATCAGTTGCATTTGAAAAAGCCATGGCCATTGATCCCTTTGCGGTGTTTAAAGCGTTGTCGTTCAGCAACCCCTCCCCGTATTCGGGCTTATTAAAAATTGACAATGACTTTACGGTTAGTAATTCGCCAGAACTGCTGATTCAACTCTCAGAAACGGGGAAACTGGAAACCCGTCCCATTGCCGGAACACGAGGCCGCGGACAGTCTCCAGCGGAAGATCAGGCGGTTGGAGAACGGTTAATGGCCAATCCCAAAGAACGGGCAGAACACTTGATGCTGGTGGATCTGGCCAGAAACGATCTGGGCCGTGTTTCTCAAGCAGGCAGTGTCACTGTAAAGGAGTTGCTTGTTCTAGAGCGGTATTCGCATGTGACGCATTTGGTCAGCCATGTGACTGGCCAGAAAAAAAAGCAGAAAAGCCTCTGGGAAGTTCTTCAAGCCGTCTTTCCGTGCGGGACTATTACGGGCTGCCCAAAAATTCGGTGCATCAACACCTTGAAGCAATTGGAACCTGTCTCTCGACAAGTGTATACGGGGGGCTTGGGTTATATTAATGCCCGCAGCGAGGCCATGGCCTTTAATATTTTAATCCGCACGGTGTCTTTTAAGGCGGACAAAAAAAGTACGGGACGTTATATCGTATCCGCCAATGCAGGGGCAGGCATTGTTGACGGGGCAATTGCAGCGCATGAATACAAAGAGTGTCTGCGCAAAGCCACGGCCATGCTCCGTGTTTTAAAAGAACTGGAGCATTAGAAAAACGAGCCTGCATAATAATATGCCAGCTTTAATATGCCTTAATTTACTCAATGCAGATTTTTTGGATCTAGCGCAAAGCAAGTGCTGACTGATGGGCCTGATGTTCTATGGCATCATCAAGCAGCGACAAATTGACATCCCCGTATCGGCGCTTGAGGGCTTTGGCAATCAATTCATCGCACAAAGCCGGATTTTTGGGGAGCAATGCCCCGTGCAAGTAGGTGCCATATAAGTTGCCGCAGACAGCACCCTCAGTGCCATCTTCCCCGTTATTGCCATACCCGTGAATTACTTTGCCCAAGGGCATGACATCTGCTCCCAAAAAGGTCCGGCCACTGTGGTTTTCAAATCCCACCACAGTTTGGCCTTCATTGCGTTGAATAGCCACATTGCCAATAAAACGGTTTTCACCAGCAACAGTATGCACATCCATCAGCGATAATCCTGGAATTTCTTCACCAGTTGCAGTCTTGTAATAATGGCCAAGCAGTTGATACCCGCCGCAGACGGTTAAAAATACTGCTCCCAACTTAGCGGCTTGCTTTAAGGCCAACGCTTTGATCTGGTGCAAGTCATCACAGACCTGAAATTGCTGGCTGTCTTGCCCGCCCCCCATAAAATACAAGTCCGCCCAGCTGGCATCAATCGCATCACCGGGATGAAATACCTGAATTTCAGCAGAGATATCACGCCACTGGCAACGCCGAAAAAGTGTCAGCACATTGCCGCGATCCCCGTATAGATTGAGTTGGTCAGGGTATAGATATGCAATCTGCAGTTTCACAGAACAAGCCTTTATAATGACAATTCACTGTTTTCACTATCATAGCAAGACTGGCTTTGTGCAGCTATTGCTTACTTGCTAAAAGTTACCCACCAAACACAGTTTTTTACAGTTTTAGCCATAAGTGTTTTTCAAAAAAAATGCTGACCATATCGGTCAGCAAAAGTCACATATCACATAAGGGTAGTCGTAAAAGTAAGAGGAGTTTAAATAAGCAATGTTAATATAATATATATAAAATAAATAACTGTGGAAAATTCCCTAAAAA
>JBCDLA010000101.1:0-5607 GCA_038745945.1 Cyanobacteria bacterium P01_H01_bin.74
CAAAAAGTAATCTTACTCTGTTTCGAAAACTGGTTCATGCTTTAAAATATTTAATGGCTATAAAACTAAGAAACACTATTTGGCTTAGTTAAAAGTTTAGCTAGTTTACATATTTATATTGTGTAAAGATTAAAGACCTTATTTGTGAAACTGCTTTTAAGAATCAACTTAAATTAAAGGAATTTTGTTTATGCCCATGGATGTTATTGTTGAGAAGCAAGACAATCATACCTCAATTATTCAATTTGATATTCCTCCAGAACAAGTTAATCAAGAGTATACAAAAGCTTGGCGACGCATGGGGCAGCGAGTCAACATACCGGGTTTCAGGAGAGGAAAAGCACCGAAGAGCAAAGTAGAGGAAGCTATTGGTATTGAGGCAATAAAACAGGAAACAATGGATCGTCTTTTTCCACCACTCTTTGCTGATGCCATTAGTGAGCATCAGCTAGATATTGTTGCACCACCTCGTATTGAGTCTGTCAATTTTGACTTTTCGGCAGGTATAAAAGTGAAAGCCCTTATTGAAACTCGTCCTGAAATAACATTGCCCACATTGGATAATTTGACACTTAAAATTATTGAATATACGACACCCGAAAATGCAGAAGAAAAAGAACTCAATGAGGTTATTAATCGTTTTACAACACTTGAGCCAGTTGTTGACAGGGCTGTCAAAGAAACAGATATAGTCAATATAGATTTTAAAGGGTCTGTTGGGGGCGAGTTGATTAAAGGTGGTGCTGCAAAAGGTTACCGTCTTGATCTTAACAGCAATTCATTTATAGAAGGATTTGCTGAAATGATTGTTGGACATACCTTAGGAGAAGATTTCACGATTAATGTTACCTTCCCTGAAAATTACCATGATGCTAATCTTTCAGGCAAAGAAGCGTCTTTTGAAATCAAAATAAATGAAATTTCAGAAAAGGTCATTCCAAAAGCTGATGACGCCCTTGCTGGTAAAGCTGGTGATTATCAAAGCCTGGAAGAACTTAAGGCAGAAATTGCTAATCAATTGACTGCACGTGAGCAAGAAGAAAACATAAGTCGTAAACAGAAAGCCGTTGTGGATTACTTGTTAGAAAATACAATGGTATCTATTCCTGATGCAATGATTCACAGAGAGTCTAATTTACTAAAGGGTGAAGTAGAGCAACGTCTCAAGAGTCACGGACTTACTTGGGAAAAGTTTATAGGCATAGATGGTGCTGAAAAAACTTGGGCAAGTTTACGTGAAGATGCCACAAAGCGTATAAAAACAAGCTTGATTTTTGGTGCTATTGCCAAAGAAAAAGAACTGGTTGTTACTGAAGCAGAATTCAACCAAGCGTTTTCTGAGCTTATTGCAACACGTGGCGGTGATGAAAAAGTTTTGATGCGTCAGCTGGCAAACAACGCAAATGCAGTACAAGCATTAACAGATCAAATTTTAAGTCATAAGATTGTTACTCAATTAAGTGAACAAGCCACTTTCACTAACATACCAGAGATTGATTCTGATGAAAAATCAAAGGAGGCTTTAGATAAAAACGCTGACCAAGATGATTCAGACGGGACTATAAATGGCCTGATGGATGGTGAAGAATTTGATGTTATTGATAGCGAAGATTAGTTTTTACTTGCTAAATGTCTACAGGTAAAAGCTAAGTCTGATTTCTATTTTCAGAATATGGTTTAAAGTGTTGTATAATAGTAATTGCTTAGAATATTGATCTTTTAAAAGAGGCAAAAGAATGATTCAACAAACCAATTTTAAAAACCCAATGGCTTACATGCCTGTTGTTATAGAACAATCCAGTCGTGGTGAACGTTCTTTTGATATCTTTTCCCGGTTATTGCGTGAACGGATTATTTTTCTTGGGACACCTGTTGATGATATGGTTTCTAATTTAATTGTTGCACAACTTTTATTACTTGATTCTGAGAATCCTGAAAAAGATATTATGCTTTACATTAACAGCCCCGGTGGCTCTGTAACAGCAGGTTTTGCTATTTATGACACCATTCAGCATATTCGTGCCGATGTTTCTACAATCTGTCTGGGGCAGGCAGCAAGTATGGGAGCATTTCTTTTGTCATCAGGCACAAAAGGCAAGCGAATGGCACTACCAAATTCTCGGATACTAATTCACCAACCCTTAGGTGGTGCCCAGGGACAAGCCACAGATATTGAAATTCAGGCTGCAGAGATTAACCGTATGAAAAGTTTATTAAATGATATTTTGTCAAAAAATACAGGACAACCTCTAGAAAAGATTGAAAAAGATACTGATCGCGACTATATCATGTCTGCCGAAGAAGCAGTTTTATATGGCATGGTTGACAAAGTTATTACCAAAACTGGTGAAGCCGCAACTGCCGCTTAACTACAAACCTATTTAACGAAGACCAATTCTTATAAAAAGTTTGGAGAAAATACTATGGCCAAACAAGAAGATGCAAGACTCAAGTGTTCTTTTTGCGGTAAAAGTCAAGACCAAGTCAAAAAACTAATTGCAGGGCCAGAAGTATACATTTGCGATGAATGTGTCGATCTCTGTAATGAAATACTTGATGAAGAATTTTTTGAGGCTGATGAAACTGAAAAATCGACTGGCTTAACAGAAATAGCAAAAATTCCAAAACCAATGGAAGTCAAGGCGTTTCTTGATGAGCATATTGTAGGGCAAGATGATGCAAAACGTATTTTATCAGTGGCCGTTTACAATCATTACAAACGTATAAAAAATAATAAGCCAACAAAGTCTGCTGAAAAAGAAAAAAGTGGAGATACTAAAAAGGCAGAAGCTTCTGGTACAACAAATTCTCCAGCTGTGAATAAAGAAGTTGCCGTTTCCGATAAGCCAACTGTGGAGATTCAGAAAAGTAACATTTTACTGATAGGCCCAACAGGCTGTGGGAAAACATTACTTGCACAAACCCTTGCCCGACTGCTTGAAGTCCCTTTTGCAGTTGCTGATGCAACAACACTAACTGAAGCGGGGTATGTTGGTGATGATGTTGAAAACATACTGCTTCGTCTCTATCAAGCAGCAGATTATGATGCTTCAAAAGCTGAGCGCGGCATTATTTACATTGATGAAATTGATAAAATTGCTCGAAAGTCTGAAAACCCTAGCATTACCAGAGATGTTTCTGGGGAGGGTGTTCAACAGGCTTTACTGAAAATGATAGAAGGTACAATTGCTAATGTACCACCACAAGGTGGGCGTAAGCACCCGCACCAGGAATTTATCCAAATTGATACTGGCAACATTTTGTTTATTTGCGGAGGTGCTTTTATTGGATTGGATAAAATTGTTGAAAGTCGTGTCAATTCAGGTAAATCATTGGGTTTTGGTGCAGTCGGCTCTAAAAACATATACGAACGTGAACTTGCAGCAGCCCGTTTGTTAAAACAGTTGCAACCCGATGACCTAATAAAGTTCGGATTAATTCCTGAATTCATTGGTCGTGTTCCTGTTAATGCTATTCTTGATCCTTTAGATGAAGCGGCTTTGGTAAGAATATTAACTGAGCCCCAAAATGCTGTATTTAAACAATACAGAGAATTGATGGCAATGGATGAGATGGAATTGGTCTTTGTTGCCGGTGTTGCTGAGGCGATTGCAAAAGAAGCCATTAAACGTAAAACGGGTGCCCGTGGGCTCAGAAGCATTATGGAAGAGTTGATGCTGCCAATTATGTATGAAGCACCATCCCGTGATGATTTAAAAGTGTTTGAACTTACCCCAGAAATGGTTGAAAAACGTAATACAGCCGAAGTCTTAAATCATCCAGCCAAAACAAAATCACCTAAAACTGAAATTGCCTAACTTTTTTGTAAATGTCACAGTCTTACACTAAGTCTGGTACTTTTGAAACAGCTGATTTATTTGGTTATCCCGTATTTATACAGTCATCAGAAAGTGCACTTCAATACACTCTTACTAATTCACAAGCCGGAAACAATACGCATGTCGTTACGATGAATCCGGAAATGATAATGCAGGGGTTAAAAAACAGTCTACTTCATCAGGCAATATTATCTGCTTCAGTAATTATTCCTGATGGTACAGGGGTGGTATGGGCACTTAAACGTAAGCGAATTGCTGTTAAGCGGCTGCCCGGGATTGAGTTTGCAACAGCCTTACTGAAACAAGCCGAAAAAAATAATGCTGGGGTTGCCATTATCGGTGCTCAGTCTGAAGTATTAACAGCTGCTATAAAGCAACTTTGCAAACAATTTGAAAATTTAAATGTGGTTTTTTATCATCACGGCTATTACTCAGAGGAAGAAGAAGCCTCAATCGTCTCTAATTGCGCCAATGCAAAGCCGAAGTTGGTTTTAATTGCACTTGGTGTTCCACGGCAAGAGCTTTGGATTGCACGTTATAAATCTTTTTTTCAAGGCGCAACGCTTATGGGCATTGGTGGAAGTTTAGATGTATGGAGTGGCTCAATTCAAAGAGCCCCACTTCTTTTTAGACAACTCAATCTTGAGTGGTTGTATCGTATTACAACAGAGCCATGGCGCTTAAAGCGGGTATACAAGACACTGCCACTTTTTGCTTTAAAAGTGCTACTATCTTAATTCCTCTGTCTTAATTCCTCTGTTGCAAAAATGCAAAAAGATGTATTGAGTAATGGCCGATATTGATTCTCCATAATTAAAAATCAGATTCAATTTCTGCGCCACTTAAAGTTATAGTAGACGCTATGATTGAGACAAAAACGTCAAGTCTTTTTACATTGGACAACAAAAACGGTTACTGTCTGTAAACAAAAAAAATGACCACTAAAATCCGATTAGATACCTTGCTGGTTAAAAAAAAACTCTGTGCAACAAAAAGTGAAGCCCAAGCGCTGATTTTATCAGGCAAAGTCCTGATCAATGGCACTGCTTCCACCAAGGCGGGTCTATTGGTGCCTTCCGATATAAATGTAAATGCCATTGAAATTGTTGAACGCCCAAAATATGTGAGCCGAGGTGGCTTAAAACTGGCGCATGCACTTGATGTTTTTAACATCCAAGTTTCTGGCTTGCGTGCTATTGATGTAGGTGCAGCAACGGGTGGTTTTACAGATTGTCTTCTGCAAAACGGAGCCTCTCATGTGGTAGCCATTGATGTGGGTTACGGACAGCTGGCCTGGCAATTGCGCCAAGACAGCAAAATCACTGTTCTGGAAAAAACCAATATTAAAGCCGTTACCAAAGAACAATTGGGACAGCACACCTATTGTATTGGCGTATGTGATACAGCCTTTATTTCTTTAAAAAAAGCATTGCCCCCTTTAATAGAATTGCTTTCAATTTCAGAGCAAACGCATTGTGTGGCGTTGTTAAAGCCTCAATTTGAGTACAAAGACTATTTGAACAACAAGCATTTTAAAGGCGTGGTCAAAGATCCTGCTGAACACCAGGTTATTATTCAAAAAACAGTAGCCGCTTTAACTGAATTGCTCCCAAACTGGTGTTTAAAGGCAATGGCTCTTTCTCCAATCACTGGGCCAAAAGAGGCACTGGCCGAAGACGGCGTGAAGACGCTTGATGACTTCGCCACCTGTGCTGACTGGGAGCTTGCCGGCGGCTGGACCACGGTGGACGGCGAGCGTGTCAAAGAC
>JBCDLA010000102.1:0-5519 GCA_038745945.1 Cyanobacteria bacterium P01_H01_bin.74
AAACGTTTATGAGTTTGAAAAAGGTAAAATTATGGGACTTTTTGGATTAACAGGGCCTTTTGGTTCGCCAACACAACCACAACCACCAGGTTTTGGCTTGCCATATGATCCGTTGCTTGACGGACCAAATGGGTTTTCAGGGCCGACGGGATATCCAACTTCCCCGAATAACTTGGCATCACAAGTTGGTGACAGCTTTGGAGGTCAACAGCAAATATCAAATACTTCTATGCAAAGCAACAATAATCCAGCAGGCAATTTTGTAACTGGTTTTTTTAATGCTGGTTCTAATTTAATCCGAGCTGCTTTTACTGGACCTGGCTTATTTACATTGGCAGCCACTCTGGGGGTTGCATCATACGCTGGGGCTGCAGCAATTCCTATTGTATTAACAGCCCTTGGTAGTATTTATGCAGGCGGAAAAATTCTGCAAGGTGCTATTGATGGTAATGGAGAGTCTCTTGGTACTGGGGCATTTGCAGGTTTAGCGACATTTTTTGCATCACAATTTTTGCCAGAAGAATTTAAAGTGAACGGTACTACTTTTAAAGTCGCAGACACAGGCTCTCGAAAAAACAATGCTTTTAATGGTCTGCTAGGAGTAATGACCAATAAACCTATATACAAATCAGAAAATGGCCAGCAATTAGGACCTTGGGCCTTCATTAAGGAATCGATTCGCGGAAATGCAAAACCCATTAGTAGTACTCAAGCAAGCAACAAGGCTGAAAATGTTGAAAAAAGTAGTGATTCTTCAAGGACAAGCCCCCCTGGGCCAATGACCAATCAAGTTTCTTCTCGTTTGCGCCCGCAAAAAACAGAGACAGCTTTGGCCAAAATAAGGCGTGGTGATATCGATGGTTTAAGCCGTGAAGAGTTAATCTCATTGCAGAAAAGTCACAAAACACATACAGGTTTTCTTTCTAGGATCGGCTATAAATCTATGATTGATCATACAGAAGCGCAGCGCAATCAAGCATTTGAGGACATAAAAAGACTGCTCTATGAAAAACAGCGTTTACTAAGAGATCACCCAGGTCAAACCGCTCTAGTTGAAACGATGGATCAACAAATTGAACAGCATGAATACGCATTATACGTTATTCCTCGAAATTTAAGACAAGTTCTAAAATATAATAATCCTAATACAACTGGACACCAACAATCTACATATGAAATAAAAAAGCACTTGACACAAACTTACATAAAACTCGAGCAACTTAAGCAGCAAGTCAATGGAAGTCCAGAAGCTATTTTTAACCAATTGCGGGCTGGGAAACAATTAACCATTCAAGACATCAGAACATTGGATTCACCGAACCTCACGTATCGTACAGATATGATAGTTACAACAGCTCGGGGAGCCTCAAGAAGCAGTCATGCAAATCAAGTCACCCAGTCTTTAAAACAAACGTACAAAGACTTAACCGAATATTTAACAAATACACCTGTAGATCCGGCTGAAAAGAAAATCAACGATCAAAAAATTGAAACAAGTGAATTCAAAATAAAAAGTCTTCAGAAGGAATTGCTTGCACTGAGCCCTGAAAGGAAACAAAACCTTCAGGATTATGATAAATTCATACCTCCTGAGCAAAAACGCTTTTTATCAGACACAACAAACTTACTAAAAGCCAGGTTAGATAACTTAACCAATTCTTCAGAGTACAAAAATTTTCTAATTACAAAGCGTCGTATTGAAGATCAGCGAAAAGTTGAGAGAAGCAAATGGTTGAAAACAATAAGCAATAGATACAACCTAACTGTTGCTTCACAAGCTGCAAAAAAATCTGCTGACGCTCAAATTGTCTACACCAACAACCCAACCGAGGCAACCAAAAAGGCGGCTCAAGAGGCTGAAGCAAAAGCCAATCAAGAGGCAAAGAACGACCGAACAAAAATTAAATGGGCTGCAAAATATGATGCTGCCAGTCAAGTTGTTAATACAATTCAGCAAGCTAGTGACGCTGCAAAGAAAGTTTGTGCCCTGCGTTCAGCAACACCTGCTGCAAGAGTGGCCGCTATTGAAACGGCTCGCCAGAAAGCACTGGCTGAAGCTGAAAAGCTTGACACTGTTGCAGAAAATGCTTATTTTCTGGAAGCTTCCAACTCTACTGATGCAGCTCATATGATTGCTGGTTTAACCCGTCAAGTTGCAGCGGGCAGCCCGTATATCGCTTCAAGTTTTGACAAGGCTTACAATAATGCTCAAAACGCTAAAAATACTATTAAAACTAATGCAATATCTACAGGAGAGGTATCAATTGCTGATTTAGAGGATGCTACCAATGCTAAAAGAGGCGTTGCGTTAAAATGTTTAATACAGTATGACCCGCAACTAGAAGCAGAGAACTTACAAACAATTGACCAAATGAACGCAAATGAGCAACTTACAAATGGGACTAATATGCAACTTGCTACTCAAGCACTTGCCCTTATTGTTGTTGATGAAAAATACCGGCACTACAACAAAGGGTTGCAAGTATTGAAAGCTTTGAATGCTAAGCCAGAAGCAACTTATATAAAAATGACCAGTAATGGCAAATTGGAAATTAAGTCTGACATTAGTGCAACACAAAAGTTGGCTGGTTTAAAAGCATTACAGCAAGAAGCCTTTATACTGCAAGAGATGAAAGAATTTACGGTTGGCACACTGAGTGAAAAATACCAGACCCGCTTAACCCAGCTGGAAAAAGTACCAGGCTGTAGCCGTGTTGACTTTTTAAATCAATACTTAATCGAAAATGCAGATGTTACAGGAAACCAGACGGTTATTGACCGTAGGTACCAAGCAAACCAAATATTAAAGGAATCTTATACTGATGAGAATCGAACCCAATATAATACTGACAAAGGAAAAACATTTGTTCTAATGTGTCAAAGACTTGGCCTCCAAAAACCACAATTAAAAGCTGCATTAAGGCGTAATGGTGTTGAAACCAGCTTGTGGTTTCCAAGATTTGCCAATGCAACCTGCGACTATAATTACACTGAAATTAGTAATTTTATCGACAATAACTATCCAGAAAGTCCTGGCTCCCGGGATGCCCAACTACAGCAAAACGTAGACGCACTCTTTTAACTGGTAAAATTCCTGCTGCCTGGCTAAATTTAACCCCAATTTGTTTACGATTACACACTACCTTCTAACGAATTAAGCTATATAAATCAAATCAACCAATTTCAAAGTAATTTAGTGGGAGTATTTGATAAAGCGATCACTCCATCTAGGGACTCAGGGGCATTCTGAAAAAAGAAATCGATTCGTGATGTAAAATAAATGGATAGTTACAATTGAAGTTCGATAGTTGCTAATTATTTTTTATCCTATGAAAGTAACAGTGCCTTGCTAAAAAACAATGCCAACCTTATTCAAAACCCACTAAAAAATAAGGTGATTTCCCTTTCACAACATCCCCTGGTTAGCCACAATCTGCTTACTCTGCGTGATAAAACAACAACATCTGAAGCCTTTAACCTTACACTAAGCCGTATAGCAACACTGGTTGTTGCTTCAGCATGTGAAACTCTGTTAACCGTTTCCAAAACCGTTGAGTCCCCCCTTCAATCAGTAACTGGCCAGGCGCTTTGCAATATGACTCAGATTGTCATTGTACCCATTCTGCGTGCAGGGCTTTCAATGAGTGCCGTTGCAAAAACATTGATGCCTATGGCTTCTGTCTATCACTTGGGCTTATTTCGCAATGAAACAACCCTGAAACCTGTTGTATATTACAATAAATTGGCAGAAGCGCAACTGAATAAAGATACACAGGTTTTCTTATTGGATCCAATGCTAGCAACAGGGGGATCTGCCTGTGCAGCCATTCAATTGCTTCTTGAAACTGGGGTTTTACCAGAAAACATTCGGTTCTGCAGTATCATTTCCTGCCCCGAGGGCATTAAAGCGATTCAGACATTAAGTCCGATGGTTGGTATTTATACGGCAGCAATTGATGAAAAGTTAAATGATAACGGCTATATTATGCCCGGCCTTGGGGATGCGGGCGATCGTTGCTTTGGGACATAAACCAAATACGAAACATACACCAGTAAAGACAAAGGCAATAATAGATAGTTTGCCTGTGGTCATTCATTTAAACGATATGGAAAATTTGAGTCAATTGGGTGCTTCTTCAGGTACTATCTTCTTTTCAGCCAGAGGTGTTTTAAAAACTAAAAAAAACCTCCTCCAGCAACGGGCTTAGTTTTTTACGGGGTTCTCTCATTTCTGCTTTGTGTCAGGACGATACCTTTTTCAGAAGAAACCACAACACTGACAACGGTTTGTTTCTTTTATTTTATTGCAGAAAATGTTCGTCACCCAATTTAAACTCAATAAAATGGACTCAAACGCTGAGTTTAATTGGCATTCAATAAATACTTAAAGGATTAAGTATTGTTGCGCTAAAAAAAACGAACACAGTGAAAAAGGAGATTTCATAGAGATGCCATTAACCATTAACACCAATGTAAGCTCACTAAATGCCCAGCGATATTTATCAAACAATACCCGGTCTTTGCAAAAGACCATGGAAAAACTTGCTTCTGGTTTCAGAATTAATAGGGCCGGCGATGACGCTGCAGGTTTACAGCTTTCCGAGAACCTGCGTTCACAGATAAGGGGCGCTCAAAAAGCACTGGACAACACATTAGATGGCCTGAATGTTCTGAATATTGCCGATGGTGCTTTACAAATTTCTGTTGACAACTTACAAAGAATGCGAGAACTGGCCATTCAGGCTGCCAGTGATACTTATAATGGTACCCAACGAGCAGCCATTCAGGTCGAAGTGGAGCAATTGCTTGCCGATATTGATCGAATCGCTTTAGCAACTGAGTTCAATGGGGTTGACTTGCTTTCGGCAGCAACACCGGCTAATTTTATTCTTCAGGTTGGTGCTAATACTGTTGTTGGTGTTGATACGATTGATGTTGTTACGACCCTAGGCGATGCCAGAGCAAACACACTCGGTATAACAACATGGAATGGCACAGCACTAACGGCCAATATTGATTCTGCTGCCAATGCGAGAAACTTTATTAATCTGGTTGATACGGCTTTAACAGCCTTAAACACCAGAAGAGGTCGGTTGGGAGCCATGGTCAACCGTTTGGAAGGAACAAGCAGTAACTTGTCCATTAGTGTTGAGAACTTGTCATCATCGGAGTCAAGAATCAGAAATGTTGATGTGGCCCTTGAATCTGCAAACTTGACCAGAAATCAGATTCTTCAGCAAGCCAGTAATACCGTTCTGGCACAGGCTAATCAGACACCTCAGCTGGCTTTACAACTTCTACAAGGATAGCAGTTACCAGAAGTAAATTCATATTAAACTGGAAAAACTGATTTGCAATTTGAGCTTAAAAACAGCCCTTATTCTCAATTCTGTTTATTTTTTCTTACCTCAAGATTTTTAGCATTAAGCGAATTGGAGTTCTTTTATTAGTAAAAAGAGGGGTTAGTTTTTAAGGTCAAAAACTACTATAATCAAAACTTTTTGATTAGACACCAAAAC
>JBCDLA010000103.1:0-5419 GCA_038745945.1 Cyanobacteria bacterium P01_H01_bin.74
CCAGTTTTTATTTATGTACACCGTGCAATATTTATTTTTAAGGTTTTAGTCCAAATCTTTGATTGAAAATCAACTTAAATTAATTCGAAAAATATTTAATTTAGTCTGTTATTCAAGCTTCGTCTCTGCACTCAGATGAAATCAATTTAAAATTTAATTACTCAAACCGTGTTATTTAACAATGCCGTACACTAGTCTTTCTGCAGTTAATAACTCTTTTGGTTCCGCTTTATTTGGTAGAGCCCAAGTAAAGCCTGGAAATGAGTACAAAAACGAGCACGAAAAAGCAATACCCTCTGCAATACCAACAGACACAGAAAAAAACAGAAATTTTCAGTCTGTTTCAGGAGACTCTGTGGCGACTGCTGTTATTCAGCCCAATGGTAATGATAAAGTTAAAATTCAGACAGCAAGCAGAGATGCAAGACTACTATTAACACAGTTCTTTAAGGAAAATCCAGACAAAACACCACGGCAAGAAACAACCGTTACCCTGTCTCTTCCCAATGCAGGCACTGTTAATCAAACACTCTCACTGCTGAAAAAACCGGGCAATCTCGGGGTTTATCATAAAGACCCCAAAACCGGGGTTGAGAACTACAACAGTGTATTGTCACCTGTATTGGCAAGTCTGATTGAAGGCAATGCTCAGGATATTCCTCAGAAAGTGAAAAATATTTTGCCGGGTTTGTTTCGTAACGAAGACTCCTTGGAAGAGACCAGCAAAAACAAGGCTGATTTAACCAACTACTACCGAGTTTTCAGCCCCGAGCAACCTGAGCTTGCCGCAGCCATTAACGGCAGCGATGCAGCAATGAAAACCAAACGGCAACTCTTGGGGTTGTCGTTGTACAAAAAAGCGTATCAAGGGGATATTGAATGGAAGTCGGTTGCAGTGAGTGCTGCGTTGGGAGCAGCCGGTGAGCCTTTTATAAACAGTCTGTTTCCGGGAGGTGGAGAAACAGCCAGTAAAATCAGAACAGGGTTCATGTCTTTTTTGGACATTATGGGCAATGTACTGAGCACATTTGGAATGGCCGGGGAAAAGCTGGATGAAATGAATAAGAAATTCAGTTTGTCCGATCCAACAGCAAGCCATTTGTTAAAAAGCGGCTTAATCAGCGGTGGTATTGGCGGCCTGGGCCTGGGTGTACCGATGAATTATCCTGCCGGTGCCATTTTGTCAGAAGACAATGCCAGTGTTTTTTCACGGGCTGCGATTGGGGGGATGAGTGCGGCAGGGTCTGCTGTTGCAATTCCTCAGGAAGTTCATGAGACCCAAAAGGAATTTCAAACAGCCATTAAACAGCTGATTCAAGATGGTTGGTTAAAATACCCTGGTATCGCAAAAACCAAGCAAGAGAAAGATCAATTCATTCAACGCCTTGCCAATCAAGAAATGAATCTGCGGCTTAATACTGCTGCCAGTATTAAAGCCACAAATCCAATGCCTTTGGTGGGTACTGGTTTTGCTACTTTATTTTTAGAAAAGTTGGGCGTGCCACGTTCTGTGGTGCAAACGCTCTTTATGGCCACAGCCCCTGTAATGCACAATGTGTTGCGTTTGGGCTATGCCGTTCGAGAAAAAAGTACGGTAATCCCGAAACGGATGGCAGAACTGGAGTCAATGGTCTACGACCCGAAAGCAGCCAAGCTCAGTGAGCAGCAACGCCAGCAAAAAATTGATGATGCCTTACTTTCCAATAAAGACAACACATTAACCAACAGAATTGGCAACCGTCTTGTCTCTTACGGGGCGGCTGTTGGTATGTTGGGCTTGGAACTGGCGCTTCTATTTTCACAACGCGGAAAACTGAATGCTCTTGCCAAAAGTGCAGAAAAAATGGCCGGTGAGGAAGAGCGAAGCTTTACACCGCCTTTTGCGCAATCCAGTGGACAGCCCGGATACCCATTGACAGCAATGCCTCCAGGGCTGACTCAGGTTGTATCTTCGAGGCCAATGTCTTCTTACCCCCCTCAAAATTATGCAGGTATTTCAGAAGCTTACGCGCAACAGCCGTTTTCAATGCAGTCCATAGTACCGTCTCAAAACATATGGCCAAGGCAGTCTTACAACCCGTATGCGGCTATGACCCCGCAATACAATCCCGTAAATGCTTATCCCAATGCAGCATCCCCATTCGTTCTGCCCCAAGCTGCCCCAGTTGTTCAAGCCTACTAGGGTTTTGTAGTAATTCCGCAATGGTTTCAGCCAGTGTTTCAGGCATTTCTGGGGGCACATAAACAGCAGCATCCCCACATACAGCCTGTGCAAAAGCAGCTTCTGTTGCATTCGGCTTTTCTGATTGCAAGGCAACAACCGGCAATTTGTGATGCAGTGCTTCCAGCAGGGGTACCCCGAGCGTTTCCACCAGAGAGGGAAAAACCAGCAGTGTGGCCAGCTGATAAACCGCTGACATTGATTGTGGAGCCAATGTGCCCATAAATACAATACGGTCTTGTACTTCCTGGGACAGTTGTGAATACCGTGAAAAAATTTCTGTTTTACACGGAAAGTATTCTGGCGTGGATTGATCAAAAGTCAACAGTAACTTAAAAGGAATGGAAGACTGTCTGGCCAGATGCTCAATAGCATCCAATAAAAATGGAATATTTTTGTAAGGGGCCAGAAAGCACGGGTAAAGCAGCAGTTGAACTCTCGCATTGCGGTATTCTTGCAGCTGATCGAGAAGCTTTTTATCTGAGGGTTCAGCTTGAACCTCAGATGAGGCAGTGCTTTTTTCAAATTGTGGAATGGGCCCTGGCAAGCTGGCAACATAAGTTGCTTCTGGCTTTAAATAACCCACTGATCGGCGCAATGGATCAATCAGCCAAGGGGTGGGCACCACAATGCGAGAAGAGCCCAACTGGGTCAGTGCAATCTGCCAGTAATATAACCATTTAAACAGGCGGCGGCGAAACCGCTTTCTTTGGGGAAGAAATGATGTATAAGGCAGTGATTGCTGCAGGTACAAAATTTGCCTGCAACCGGGAAATATAGGCCCCGTATTGGCAAAACTGAACAATAAATTGGCCTGGTGTTTCTTTACAGAAAAGGGCAAAACACATTGTTCCCAGAGAAAGCGTATCAGCATGTTGGGCGGGCGGTATGGAATGAAGGTTAAGCATTCTTGCGTGGACGAATCCAGTTCTGATTGCAGGCGAGACACCAGTTTGGGGTTTAAGTACAGCACAATTTTACATGGTTGCCGGGGAGAATTAACCAGGCTTTTAGCAATGGTTTTTTTCAGCTGGGCAAGTAATGGCGTCAGCAAGCGGACACCGCCTTCTGAGCTAATGACAGCGGCATTGACAACAACCGTATAGGGGGTGGAATTTTGCATAGATTGGTTTTTTGAGTCAGTCTTTTGGAAACTTGATTTTCAAGAAAATTGCGATGTTGTATTAAAAATCACCTGGCAGCGGTTGGATGCATAGGTGCATTGAAAGATGCATGGATGCCTTGCCATGTTTTTTAAAAGGACATGTTTCGCAAAGATTACGTCACATCGTATGATATGATTGAAATAACACTTTAAACATTATTCAAGTATAACTGGGTAAGCCCATAAAAGCGTCCTGCTGTTAAGGGAGCTATAGTGGCGTTTGACAATCACAGTCAAAAAAAACTGGCTTGGTTTGGCGAGATTTTACTGGTCATGCTTGCGCTTGTCTTGGGCATTCTGGTTGCGGGGTATTCTGCCCAGACACTTGTTGTTGCCATTACTGGTCTGTTACTTTTTGTGAGCCTTCGGTTTGCAAAAAACCGGTCGTTTTATGAAATTATCGCTTTGTATATTGCACTGGCGGCATTCAATTTTTACTATTTTTATTGCGCAAAATTGACAGGCCGCAACCCAACTGACCTGGGAACTTGGGGAAAACCGGCAACCACACTTGAAAAGCTTCAGAAAGACATTGTTCTGGCCATTTTGCTGCTTGCAACGCTCTCGCAAATGGTCATCGGTCAGATCAGTCGAATGGCAGTGTTTCAGGTCAATCTGAATCACCCCATCTATCAAGTCGTGGGGATTTATTTTGTATTCTGCATCATTCGTTCACTCTTTAAAGTCTATGAAAATGAATCGCTATTTTACATTTTTTATTACCTGCGCATGACGGTCATGTTTATTACATTGCCACTGATTCTGGCTGTGGCCGTGAAAAAGAAAAGCCAGTTGCTCCGTATTTGCAAGTGGTGGGTCATGCCAATGATTATTATTGCCATTCTGGGTATTGTCGAATTTTCTATTGGCGGATCGCCCTATTACCGAAGTTTTGTGGACGGTAAAGTTTTCTACCGGGCCACCGCTACCCTACAGAACCCCAATAACCTGGGTGCTTATCTTGCAGTCATGCTTGGGGTTTCAGGCATATTTTTGTTCTTTAAAAAGCATTTCAACTTTTTTGAACGGATTATTTTAATGGGCTCACTGCCTGTTGGCTTTGTGTGCTTATTGATGACGTTGTCACGATCATCGATTCTTTTTCTCTTTGCCAGTCTAATCATTTGCTTGGGTGTTTTTGTCCATTATCAACTGTTTAAATCACCACAAAGTCGCATTAAAAAAGAAGCCCTTAAAAAGACACTGCTCAAGTGGTTAGCCGTCTTGTCACCGATTCTCGTGGTTTTGCTTGTGGTCTCTATTCAGGTTTTCAACCTGGATCAAGCTTTATCGCTGGGGTTTAGCCAGTATTTCAATGCAAATTCTGATCAGGGCCAGTTTCGGTTATTCTCCACTGCCGTGACGTTTGATTATCTGCTGTCACATCCTGTTCACTTTTTATTTGGTTCTGGGTGGGCCAATTATGCCCAAAAGCCTGACAATGCTTTTGCCAGTATGCTGATGCGCAACGGCCTGATTGGGTTTATGTTGTACTTAACGATTTGGTGCCAGGCATTCTTTTACACGTTGCGCGGCATTTATTTAAACCAGTCGTATCAGGTTATTTACTGGGTGAGTCTTTACTTTTTTACGTTTCAGGCCCTTTATGGCTTAACGGCACCGGTTCATGTGAACTTTCCGCAGAATTTGTATTTCTGGTTTATGGTGGGTGTTATTGCCTATTTGCAAAGCCCGTTGGGTCGTAAAAGGTTTTCTTAAAGAAGATTTCTCATTTCTTTCGACTGTTTTGCGGGAAGGCAAGATTTTTTCTTAAAATACTTTTTAAAACATTTTTCTTTCTTTTACTTTGTTCCGTCAGGGGCCCTGGCTGGCCCCTGACAACCCCAGCCGTTTATTTGCACTGGTGTGAAAAATCTGAACTCGTCACGGCTTCAAACAAGTTTCAAAGTGGCACAGCCTCCAAGGCTTCGGCTGTGCGTTTATTTTAACTTGCCTATCTCAAACAGCAGATTTTTCCGCCAGTGCAAAGTCCCCGTAGCAACTTCTGCGAATCCGTGAGATTTGAATCGTTA
>JBCDLA010000104.1:0-4690 GCA_038745945.1 Cyanobacteria bacterium P01_H01_bin.74
ATAGTTGTTAATCGTCGCTCGACTATGGATGAGAAGTTCACTGGTCTGGGTCGCATTCACGTCCAGCACAAAGTGTCTAATAATCTTTTTAATTTTGTAATCGCTTAAGCGTCTTCGTTTCATTGGCTTTCCATCACTCAAAATTATACCTTAAGTGATCTAGAGCTATACAAACAACATTAGGCAGTATACCTAAATAACTCTCTCACATAGATAATTTAATAAGGGTTTCATACCGTGTCATTTTTTAGCATTGCCAACATTCCTGGCGATGGCAGTACCAATCAATTTTCTGTCCCCTTTGGCTATCTTAAACAAGCCGATGTAACCGTGACAGTCAATGGTATTGCCGATCCCAGTATTACCTGGATAACTAGCTCTCTCATACAAACAAGTACAACACCTGCACTCAATGTCAATGTACAGATTAAACGAACTACAGACAGAACCATCCTATCAACTATCTTTGCAAATGGTTCAACACCCAACGCTGTAGACTTCAATACGCTGAATAATCAGCTTTTGTATATCAGTCAAGAAATCCTTGACGGTTTAACAGCATCCCTTGGTCTTAATTCACTACTGCAATGGGATGCTCAGAGTAAAAGAATCACTAATTTGGCCGACGGCATCAATAATACAGATGCAGTAACAGTCAGTCAGATTAACGCTCTAACGTCAGTTGCTGTCAATTCTGCAAGTACATCCGTAACAAACGCATTAACCAGTGAAGCGGCTGCCGCAACATCAGCTTATAATGCGGCGATTAGTGAAACAAATGCTGAAACATCGGCGACAAATGCCGCCAATAGTGAAACAGCAGTTAGTAACAGCCTAGCCGCTGCAGGGCTTCCAGGAAGTTTATCAGGGCAATCGGAGAACCTCTTAAAAGTTAAAGTAGACGAAACTGGTTACGAGTTTCAAAACGTTGCTGACCTTAATGTGTCTGGCTTCCCTAAAGGATACCTTCAAGGTCCGGCGGTTTCATACACCAGTGTATCGACTATTACGATCCCTGAAGGCTTAAAGGCAAGATCTAGTGATGACACCACAGATATGGAAGTTGCCAGTGATTTACTGGTCGATATCACAGCGTCTGGGGTCAATGGTCTGGATACCGGTTCAGAAGCGAATAGCACTTGGTATTACCTGTATGTCATTAAAGACACAAGTACTGGAACAGTTTCAGGACTACTTTCAACGGTAAATGAGGCTGCCGTAGGATCGATAACCCTACCAAATGGTTATACAAAGAAACGCCAGCTCCCTCTTGCCCTGCGTAATAACGGCAATGGCGATATTATTGAATTTATTGTTATTGGTTGCTGGCCAGGTCAAACGAAAATTCGCTATGTTGTTAGCAATAGCCGATTTGATACTAGCGGAAGCACTTATACTCCAGGGGAAGAGACAAATATTATTAATTTAGGAACTGCAAGTAGTTACACCCCTGTATCAGCAGCTGATTATATTCCACCAATTTCAAAAGTTGGTATCTTTCATGCCATGGTTGCCTTGAATTTTGGATCATTTGGGTTCAGACCTGCCGGTGAAACTGTTCTGGCAATGGATGGTATTGGATATGAGCCCCCAACCTTTGCGATTTTTGAAACTGGAACAAATGCATCGCAAGAAATTGAATACCGTCGTCACGGGGGAAATGGGGCTTTAATGCTTGATGTTGCTGATTATTACGTGACTGAACTATAAATAGGATGAGAGTATGGATAAAGTCCTTTTAAAACTCATTGAGAACCCAAGGGCCTCAATTGTGACATTGATTATCTTTATGATGACCTACTGTGTGCCGTGCTACATGGCAGTCAAGGTCAGTAATGCCGTAGACCGGCTGACTGAAAAAATTGAATGTGGTCAAAAGTTTTATATTTCCGCTATTGAAAGCCAAACACAGTATGACTAGAGACCGTTTAGAAACACTGTATGATGAAACGATTTTACTGCTTTTAGAAAAAGTAAAAGACAAAACGGCAACTGCCGCTGATCTTTCAGTGATTAGACAATTCTTAAAAGACAACAATATCACCAGCTTACCCACAAAGGATAATGCTTTAGGTAATCTTTGTTTAAATTTGCAACCGCTCTCTTTAGAGGATGTTGTCGAGGATTACCAGCACCAGTGACATTTTCAACACCTGAAAAGTTTGTCCAGCCGGTGTTGCAATATGATTCTAAAACCAAACGATACACACTGATGGTGCCGTATACCTTTGAGTGGATTCATCGCAACCGACTCACCCGGTTAATTTGCCCGGCTGGATTTAATTACGACAAAGCCAGTGTTCCACGACTACTGTGGAGTTTGGCGCGGCCGGATGGTCCGTGGGAAGCTGCATCACTCTTTCACGATCGGTTTTACCAGTTTAAAGGAAATTTGCCAGTTGGAGATTGCCAAGTTTACCACGATGGGGACTGGGAAAATATGACCGCCCCTTGGACCAGAAAGCATGTTGACCAACTCTTTTTGGAGATGGGCAAATTAGCCGGGATAAACCGTTGGATCGCGCTGAAGTACTATCTGGCAGTGCGTTGCTGGCCGCTCAATTGGTTTAATGGGTTTTAAAAAAATGACAGAACAATTGATTGACCCCTTGCAGGGGGATTTCAGACTTTTCTTACGAGAAGTCTGGTATCATCTGGAGTTACCAGAGCCCAATAGAATTCAATATGACATGGCGTATTACCTGCAGAACGGGCCAAAACGCCGTATGATCCAGGCATTTAGAGGGGCTGGAAAAACTTGGATCACGATAGCCTATGCGGCATGGCGATTATATACCAATCCTCAGCTTAAAATCCTGATTGTATCAGCAGGTGGGAGCCATGCCAATAACTCCGCTATTTTTCTTCGGATGATCATCGATACAATGCCACTTTTATAATTTCTAAAACCTGGAAGCCAGACCCGGCGTACTTCTGTAGTGGAATTTGATGTCCGACCCGCAAAGTAGGCCCAGTCCGCATCCGTGACATCCATTGGTATAACGGGACAAATGACCGGGAAACGGGCAGATCTCATTATTGGGGATGACATTGAAACCCCGAATAACTCTGAAACCAAAATGATGCGAGAAAAAATCTCCGTTAAAACAGAAGAATTCGCCTCCTTGCTAACCCCCAATGAAGAATCGGAAGTGGTGTATTTGGGAACACCGCAAGTCAAACAAAGTTTATACAATAAATTACCCGATCGAGGGTATGCGGTTCGGATTTGGCCAGGGCGTTACCCATCAAGTAAACTCGCTGCTTATTTTGGTGAGATGCTTGCGCCGACTATTCAACTGGATTTAGAGAAACATCCTGAACTTGCAGGCCAGCCCGCTGAACCCGTGCGATTTAGTGAATCGGTCCTGTTTGAAAAAGAAGCAGAAATGGGACGCAGTACGTTTCAACTCCAAATGATGCTGAATACCGCCATGAGTGATGCTGAAAAGTATCCGTTAAAGCTTTCGGATTTAATCTTCATGTCGCTCAATCCAGAGATTGCGCCGCAAAAAGTCGTTTGGGCCAGTTCGCCGGACCTAATAATCAATGATCTGCCTAATGTCGGTATGAACGGTGACAAGATGTACCGGCCCATGCACATTCAAAGTAGTGACTGGTTAAATTACACGGGGTCCATTATGGCGATTGACCCAAGTGGACGGGGTAAAGATGAAACTGGCTACGCCATTATTAAAGCCTTAAACGGATATCTTTATCTACTGGATGTGGGCGGATTCTCTTATTGCTACAGCAATGAAACCCTGGAAGGTTTGGTTCAAGTGGCCAAGCAGTACAAGGTTAATAAAATCATTTATGAGGCCAATTATGGGGACGGAATGTTTGGGTCATTATTAAAACCCATCTTGAATCAGCAGTACCCTTGCACAATGGAAGAAATCCATAGTAAAGGTCAAAAAGAAAAACGAATTATCGACACGTTAGAGCCTATCATGAACCAGCATCGTTTAGTGGTTGATCTTACTTTGATTGAAAAGGATTTTAAGTCAGTCGATAAGTTAGCAAGTCACCTGTCTAACACCATTAAGCCCCAATACCGGTTCTTTTACCAATTAACACGAATCACAAGAGACAAGGCCGCTTTAAAGCATGATGACCGTTTAGAAGCTGTTTCAATGGCAGTGTCCTACTGGACAGATGCTCTGGCATTGGATGCAGACCGACAAATTGAAAACACCAAACAAAAACTTTTAGAAGACGAACTTAATCATTTTAAAGCAAACGTTTTTGGTTTACAAACACAATTACCAAAAACTTGGGTTGATTATTAAATTCGAGAGAATCTAATGAGAGTGAATGTTTTAGCGAAATAAATACTTTAGAATCTTCTGTGAGCATTAAATACAGGAAAATAGCCTTAAAAGGCCTGAATCTACTGAAAACTGTTTTGTAAAATACGCCCCTAGACAGGACTCTACAGGACGGAATTTTTTTAGAGGTTTTTAACAATTTTGTGAAAAACTGCCATAAACGTAGACTGTTACTAAATTACACAGGAACTAATCCTAGCTAAGCTAGTTGGAGTGATTATTTTAGCAGAATAAACACTCTAAAATCTTTTGTTGGTCTTTAGCAACGGAAAATCTCCTGGAAAGACAGGAATATACTAAAAACTGTTTTTTAAAACGCTCTCCTAGAAAGGGTTCTACTGGACGGAATTTTTATGAAA
>JBCDLA010000105.1:0-4415 GCA_038745945.1 Cyanobacteria bacterium P01_H01_bin.74
AAAACCCGTATATAGAAGAAGTACTTTGTTGAGAAAAAAAGGAAGGGGGCAATTAAGAAAGAAAAAAAGAAATAAAAATATAAAATTAAATTAACAAGTAAAAAATTAATAAGAATTGAGGAGGACTATGGGGTGCAATATTTAATCCAAAATATAGTTGGGGCGCTGTAACCCCCCACTACTTAAAACTAATCTCCATTGAAACATATGCCAGCGATGTAATCGATTGAAACCGTTCTCGCTGGCTTTTTTTATCATTTGACATAATTTGCTCTACACAAATACTTAATATTTGTTTAGAAAATAGCATTATGATTCTTTGACTTGTTTTTATACATATAGAACGCTAATCACGTTCTCCCCCTATCTACAAACATTAACCTTTCTACCTACTTTTCTACTCAGACAAGTTTTTGCCCATCGGCTTTATAACCCGGTGGGCTTTTTGTATGCTTTAAAAGTAAGTAGGCTCGTTATTGGTAAGACTATTTGGTCTGTCTGTTACCAATCCGACTGATTCAGTACAATTAATGTGCAGGCATCGAGTGCTTAACACCACACTTTATTAGAATTGCCTGTCAATACCAACCTGCCAAAAGCAAATGACCAATTTCTGAGAGCAAATTTATCTTTGCTCCAACGGTATTTTCGAGTGATAAAACCAGTACTTTATATTTTCGAGATGTACTCGGTTAATGGCTCCCGCAGTTCCCCTTGAAAGCCCTTGCTTTGACGGGTCATTACAAAATTTTCCGGTTGATATCCTTGTTTTTCCAGTGTTTTTGCTATCAGCTGCAATGTCTTTTTAGGTAAATGTTGGCTTCTTGCCAACAGCCACCCGTATTTTCTTTCTGGATGGCCAACAACTGCATAGCTGTAATCATCTGCAACTTGGATCACCCAGTAATCACCGCCCGCAAAGAAACGCCAGCCGAAAAAGTTAAGAAAGGTCACTTCCAACTGACTGACAGACTTTTTGGTTTTTCTTGCCCGCCCGTTTGCAGAAATTTGCTTGCCTTTTTCTGTTTCGCACTGATTAACAACGCTAATCTTGCCGGTATCCATCAGTCGGTATTTGGCCTGAACATTGCTGAAGCAGTTGCGCTGAAAAAACATAGGAACAGAGGCTATTTCATACCAATGGCCCATATAAGCATTTAAGTCAAAATTATTGACACTGCTTAACGGAACATTTCGCCTGATGGCTCTTTTTTCTTCGTCCGTAAGCTGGTCAGGCAAGCTTTCTGAAAAACAAGGCAGGCAAGGCAATAGCAAGAAAAAAAACAATAAAGACAGAACTTTAGTTACTATTGAATTGAAATGACGACGCTCTCTCGGCTGAGGGGATTGAAGAAAGGAGTTAAACACGGGTTTTTCCTGTTGCTGGTGCTTGTTGTTTATTGGTTTTTTTAACCAGATGGATCTCAACATAGAAACATTAAGGGTTCGGCTTTTATCTTTTGTATCACTTGAATGTATCCCTTGAAAATGCCTTAGATGACGCCTGGTTTTTGGGGTAGATTTTCTGCGTTTTCAAGGGCTTCACGTTCAGTCGCTTTGGTTGCAGCTTGCCAATTTGGTGCTGCTTTTTGTTTCTCAGGGCCTGTACGCGATGCATCATGGACCTTGTAGGCATTTTCCAATTCTTCTTTAAAAGCTGCCAGTGCCTTTTCTTCTGGGACACGTTTGACACGCTCTTCACCATTAAAAATATAGTACTGCCCAACCCCGCCAGCAATGCCAATATCTGCATGACCAGCCTCACCGGGGCCATTAACAAAGCAGCCCATCACGGCCACATCCAATGATTTGCCCGGGTGCTTGCGGTCCATGTCCGCCATCAATGTTTCAACACTGTTGGCCAGGCCATGTAAATCCACTTCGCAGCGGCCACAAGACGGACAACTGATTAAGTTTGAACCCGCCTGGCGCAAGCCCATCGATCGAAGGATTTCATGGCCCGCAAATACCTCTTCAATAGAGTCTGCGGTTAAAGAAACCCGAATGGTATCGCCAATGCCTTCGGCCAATAGCATCCCAAAGGCGATTGAAGTTTTAATCAGGCCCCGCTTTAATGTGCCTGCCTCTGTCACACCCAGATGTAAGGGGTAATCGACCGCTTTAGACAACGTCCGGTAAGCAGCTATCATTTTGAGTGGATCACTGGCCTTGACTGAAATTTTAAAGTTAAAAAAGTCTTCTTCTTCCAGAATTTTTGCATTCAACAGCGCACTTTCAACCAACTGTTTGACCAAATCATCGGGATAGGCTTTTTTGATCGGCGGCTCAACGGACCCACTGTTCACACCAATGCGAATGGGAATATCGCGCTCTTTACACTTACTGACCACGCGGCGAATGAATTCTTTTTTGGGTTGATTGCCCGGATTGATACGAATGCAATGTGCCCCATTATCTGCGGCCTGAAGGGCCAACCGGTAGTCGAAATGAATATCAGCCACGACCGGAATGGGAGAGCGTTTCACAATGGCTTTTAGTGCATCACCCGCTTCTCGGTTAGGAACGGCCAGACGAATAATCTCACAGCCGGCATCGGCAAGGCGTTTAATTTGTGACACACTTTCTTCAATGTCACAGGTGTCATTGGTTAACATTGACTGCACAGAAATAGGGGCATTACCACCCACAGGAACACTACCGACCATAATTTGACGGCTCAATCGCCGAGACTGGGGACTTGACTCGTTCATTGACCTGTAATCTGGTGAATTGCTTTGAGACGCAGTACAGTCTTGTGGCTCAGGCTTTTTTATAACAGCTGGGTCAGGCATTGTTTTTTTCCGTTATAGTCACGTGAGAAAATTCATACTGCTATTTTACATGAGAGATACCCCAAGTACCATTAAAAAGTACCCTTAAAATTAGTCTGAGGTTTTCCTTGGGTTTGCCTGTATTTTTAATAAGACAGACCAGCAATTGTTTGAAAGAATCAGAACGCAGGCCAATTGCCTGTGCAGGAAGCAATAAAACGCTAAAGTTATAAAAAATTTTGTAAAGAAATCATAAGTTTGGCTGTAATTTGCCATTTTTTAAGCATTTTCTTGCGTGGATTGGTTTAATTTTTTTATCCTTTTTCAATGTAAAACATATTGCGCAATAAACATTCTAAAGCGTTAACTCATTCACCCTAAAGCGTTAACTCATTCACCTGCTTATTGTAGTTATTTTAATCAAGATCAAATAAACAAGATCAAATAAAATGGAAGCAAACCGCTTTGCAAACACTAAAACATAATAAACTTGGCAATCTTAATCTAAGAGCCACTGCAACTAACCATCTGCCTGATGTGCTGAAAGAAAAATTAGGGATCAAAACCCAGTAATTGATAAAGTTTAAGCATCTGAATTATTCCTTACATCACCTAACATCACTGAATTCAATTTTTATAAATAAGACAACAAAAAAGGCCACTCTCTACTAATGAAAATACTGTTCTCACCACTAAACTTCAATTTAAATACACAGCCACCTGTAAAATCAAAAAAACCATTACAGTTACGTGATGAAGTTACATTCTCGGGCTCTTGTCAGACAAAGTCTGCCGCTCACGGTCCTGAGGACTTTACCGCTCACGGTCCTGAGGGCCCTGAAACTAATGACACCGATTTATTAATGTGGCCAACTACAGATTCCACTGGACACCCAATTACTGCTGCAGCTGAGAAACCATTAACTGAAACTCAAATACATGACTTTAGTACAGCGCTTCAGGACCTCAACTTTAGTAAAATTGGTTCTATTTTAGAACGCAATCATGAGCCAGTTGATCCCAAGTACGGGTTTTTGTATTTATTGGGCCCTATACTTCAAAGAAATTCTGAGATTTCACAGGCTGATTTAGCTGGTATTTTAAGACCTTGGGTTACAAAAGCACAGCAAGAATATCCAGGAAATCCCGACCAAGACCCAGAAACTACAGGCCCTGGGAGTCGTCTTAATAATAGACACAGTAGCACTGGTGATACACTCTTGCATCAAGCAGCATCCTTGCTGCTTGCTTCTCCAAGCCCAAAAGATGATGAAAATGATGCTGTTGCTAATTTCATTGTAGATCTATTGGATGCAGGTGCAAATCCAGATTTAAGGAATCATAATCACAACAGAACCCCAATAGATATTTTGGCTAGTAAAACCATTGAAAATAGAGTGGGCATTAATAATTCCAGGATTACCGACTTGCTAAAAGTTCTTAATGACTTGAATCGTGATGGGGACTTGATGGAAAATAGTGGTCTGTTTTTACAATTTTTGCAAGTATACCGAACTGTTTAAGCACATGCCTTGCACAAGCCGGTGAATTCTAGGTTATGGCCCGTAATCAAAAAATCGTTGCGTACTGATAAGTATTTCATAAAGTCAGTGGTTTCTGCGCAATGAATTTCATCGATGTGAC
>JBCDLA010000106.1:0-4381 GCA_038745945.1 Cyanobacteria bacterium P01_H01_bin.74
CTCATCTAAATTATTTAGTTTTTTATCATGAGTTTTTAACTCAATCGGCTTTAAAGATATCTATCTATAAGCTTTACTCCATTTTATTAAAGAATACTGTATTTAGTTCCGGTTTGCCAGCCATTGTTACCATTTACAACTTAAATAAACAAAATATTTTTTATAAACTTAATAAAGAAAATATATTGAGGGTTTACAATTGAGAATTATTGTCATTTAATAAATCTACTGAGAATTATTCTCATTATTTTAGTAGTATACATAATATGTTCTTAGATACTGGAGAGTAAGATGCCAATTGCATCAAAATCACCTTACACAGCTTTTTCACAAGTCGGACGTTATCTGGATCAACCCATGCTAAGCTATCGGGTTGGAAAAGCAATGCCTGCTATTTCTCTGGGTGCTGCAAGTCTGGTCATGGGAATCAATGCATTTAACGCACCCACCGGAAAACACAAAGAATCTCTCTTGAAGGATGGCATTGTGTTGTCATCCATTGCAGCAGGTTCTTTATTTCTGGCTGAGGGCCTGAAGTTGATGCCACTAAAAACCTTGGAGGAATGCAAAGACGTTGCAAAAACCTTTGCTTCAGAGCTGGCTAACAGAATAAAAGAAACCCCTGCACTAAAACAAGCACTCGCTTCAAACAAAGAGACACGAATTACCCTGACTGTTTCAGAAGACAATCCTGTACAACTGACAAGAAAAGCCCTTCATGAAACCGTTGAAACCGTTAAGCAACACCTAACTGGTTCTGACCAAGAAAAAGAAGAAATCATTAAAGCCCTGTTTAGCGAAGAAACGCCTGATCCGGATGAGCTGCTTCACGAAGAAATTTCTAAGGCCAGAAACTTTTTTGTTGTGGGAGCTGGCGGAATCTTGAGCGGTATTGGCGGTGGGTGGCTTGCAAACAAGCTGACCGGAAAAAGTACTGCAAAAAACAACCAGAAAATGGTTAAAGAAGGCATTTTTCAGTTTATGGCTAATATTGGAATGTGTGCCGTCGGTGCCATTGGTGGGTTAATGGTTGCTGGTAAAGTACCCCAGGTTAACAAACTTATCAGAAAGCAGGGCCTTTCTGGAAAATTGCTAAAATTCGGCCTGGTCACCTCAGGGCTTTTTACCGGTATGTTTGGCGGCGGACACCTTGCAAACGTCATCAACCGAAATGTGGTATCCCCATTTTTTAACTGGACGCAAAACACCACCCAATCAACGGGCCAAAAAATCACACAAGTTGGCAGTCAATTGGCTTTTATTGGTGGTGGCGCTGGTGCAGGCTATTCTATTGCATCGCAAGCCACTAAGCTTGCAGGAGGTACCCACAATGTCTGGGCACTTTTGGCAAAAATGACACTGCCCGCTTTAGGGGCAGCAGGTGGTGCTTTGCTTCCCAATGTGCTTAAAACAAGTGGCATGCCCGGTTTCAAAGATAGAGTGCCGATGGTTGTCCATCCTGAAAAAACAGAAGTGCCTGATGAGCGGAAAGTTGAGCTCGCCGATTTTGCGGGCCACATGGGCCACCTCGATGATTTATCATTGGCTGCTGCATTAATGGGTGCTGAAATTTTAGAGCCGTTTAACATCTTGTGTTTCGCCTACTCAGCTTACAGGGCTGGCTCTGGATATTCTGGCAGGCAAAAAGAAGAAGCCTTAAGTATAAGTGCGAAAAGCATGCCAAAAAGCGTCACATCAGCCCAACCACTTGCTGTAAACACGCTTGTTCAACCTCAAAAATATGTCAATCAGAATGCAACACCATTTGTTTACCCCTTTAACCAAGCTTATCAGCCAAATATGTACAACTTAAGCGGAAACCTGTCTCCTTACAGAAATTTTATGCCAATTTACTAGGGTCTGTTAACGCTATCATTTTTTGTTATGCTTTTTCCACTTATAACTAGTGTTAACAAGCCTTAGCTACTTCCTGTTTCAAAAAACGTCATTCTTTTTAACCAAGATGTAAAGTTTTATATCACCCAACCGATAAAAAAGTAAGTCAAAATATGCAATGTTTGCTTGTAGAATAAGGCAAGTTTCATTCGTAAAACAGCGATTAAAACGCTAAAAATTTTATTTAAAGGGTTTCAACACAAAGGCTGAAAAGATCTGGCTTGTATAGAAAGCCCCCAGTCACTATTGATTAAGCTCACATTGAGCATCTTTGTGGGGCGATCACCGCTTGGATTCTTTTCCTGACTACCTTTAAGCAACAAGACCGTGCCCACCTGTCAACGTTGAAGGGTTAATTAAGATGCACGAATCGCAATTCAATGATACTGAAAATTTTTTCCCGGAGCCACACTACAATTTAATTCAGCTTCCAAAACTCAATGCAGATGATGTCTCTGCGACACATTTTCTGAAGATTGCCAACTGGCATTACAGCAATTATTTACAGCACCCGCATCCCCACGAACTTGACTTGGCTATTTGTCATTATCAGGAAGCAACCCAGTTAGATCCAGGGCTTGTTGAGGCTGAAGTAAAGTTGACTGCTGCTTTGTTAAATAAAAATGAAATTTCAGTTACAGCCGCCATAGCACGTGGTGATAAAAGCATTAAGTCCAACCCTGATTACATTGAGGCATATCTTTATCAAGGCAACTTTTTTATACTGAACGACCAGTTTGATGCTGCCATTGAAATAATAAGTAAAGCCCTAGCGCGATGCAGAGAAGTCCAGAAAACAAGCCCTGCACTGTTTTTCACATTGTCTAAAGCTTTCAATAAAAAGCGGGAAAGCCTTGAGCAGCCTGTTTTTTCTAGCCAATCGGCAATGCTGAGTTTGCAGGCTTTGCAAAGCTTTGTTTTGGGTCTGGTTACCGCGCTAAAAACCCCTGCATGCGTCGAGATTTTTTTCAGTGCAGCGTGCAACGATTTTAAAGTGCTGGGCTTGTCGGCTGTGGGGCGATGTTTAAAATGGAGCGGCCAATCCCAGATCATCCAAGCTTTTTACACTTGGGCTGCCCAACAATGTCCAGAAGAAAGCATTTTTCTTCACCATCAGGGCGATTTAGCAATCGCCAATGATGACACGTCACTGGCCTTGGCACAGTATGAAAAAGCATCCGCACTGGATCCGGTGAATGCAATGCTGCAAGTCAAGCTGAGCCACTGCTATTTGGATCTTGGCAATACAAGTGCCGCCATTCAACGGCTGGAGCTGGCAGTCACCCAGGGGGACATCACCTTTAATACGCGGTTTGCATTGGCAAAACTGCTCAGTCAAGAAACCGATTACATTCGGGCACTGTACTATTTTAAAACGCTGCTGGATGAAAAACCGGAAAATCCATATGTTTACAGTCATATTGGGTTTATTTTATTCAAGCTTGAAGACATTGATGGGGCCATTGCACAGTACAAAAATGCACTGCTTCATGGCAAAGACAACCACTGGTTGGCAACCATTGCCAGAACGCTGGGCTCATTATATTTTCATGTTAAAAATGATGTCCAGAATGCCATCAAATTTTATGAAATTGCCCTGGAGTTTTCACCGGATGACACTGATTGCTTGAGCCTTCTCGGGGATTTGTATATGGAGCAAAACCGTTTTGAAAAGGCATTGGCCATCTACCGGAAAATTTTAACCCTCCAACCAGACAATGCCGATTGTCACAATTTGCTGGGCTTTTTGCTCTGGCAATTGGATCATAACATGGAAGCTGTTGAGGCTTATTTGGAGGCCATTGCATTAAAACCTGAAAACCCGGTAGCATACAACAATATTGGGGTGATTTACCTGGACGAGCACTGTTTGCCTGAAAAAGCCCAAGATATGTTTAAAGTGGCCTTAGAGCAGAAATCGGATTACACACTGGCTTGCTTTAACCTGGGGAGAAGCCTGGAAGCCATTGGCCAGACGGCGAATGCCGCCAAATTGTACAGCAAGGCAAAAGTGCTGAACGTAAACAACGATGAACTTGATGCTGAGCACATTGAAGAACGCCTACAGAACTTGTTTTTGGTCTAACTGTGAATAACTGTTGATACAGTGTTGACAACCGTTTATGTGAGGCATACTATGAGTATCCAACTGAGCTTAACAGCCCACTGATTTTATTGTTGTTGGTTCAAAGCTTCTTGTTGTCACTGCATTTTAACTGTTGTTATGTAAAGCGACACTAAAGTGCTGTTAAATCAAGAATGTAAAAACAGTTTGATTGTTTTATGACCAAACTTGATGACCTAATGACATAAATCGATTGCGATAAAGCATTAGTAAAAAATCTGTACGTTGAAAACTGAATAGTTAGAACACACAAAGACTCCGTTCAAGGATAAAAAAGGAGCCGCATCAGACAGGAAGTATCCTGAGGAATTTGCAGCGTGTGTCATTGTTATTTTTGGTAGCGGCCTTATGGGTTATTAC
>JBCDLA010000107.1:0-4030 GCA_038745945.1 Cyanobacteria bacterium P01_H01_bin.74
AAAAAACGCCATTATCTGCTACTATTTGTTCTATTCTTTTTTTCTATATTCTTCTTTTCTTTCATTATTTGGACTGAATCCAACGCGATGCTTTTGTTGCCCTTGACTCTGATGTTTTTGCTAACCGTGTATAACGGCATTAATAGCTATGCAAAACAGGTATTGGCACTGGGCAGTTACCGGCACGATGTGGCTTATACGGCAGCTTTAAAATCTGTTTCGAAGAAACCAACAGCGTTGCCTATGGGGACTTACCGGCATGATGTGGCCTACACAGCAGCTTTAAAATCTGTATCTCCACAAGGCTTGGCGCTCGGGACTTACCGGCACGATGTGGCTTATACCGCAGCCTTAAAGTCCATCCAAACCCTATTTAATCCAATGATTCAAAAAATAACTGGTGTTGATCATGCGGGATCAATACCAGTTATTTTTTGTTTCTCCCCGCCTTATTCCTTTTGTCAGGCACGGCCTGCGGAAGTTGGAGGGTTGTGATGGGCTTGGGCAAAACAACAGCAGCATTAGGGATGGGCGGATGGTTGCTTTCCAGCACCCCCAATGCAGTCATGACGGCATTGACGAATCCAACCAGTATGGTCCCACTTGCCTTTCGGGATATGTTTGACAGCTCCGGCCGGATTGCACAGGAATACCAACGGGATCGCAACGGTGGCCGGGAAGCAGCCATTGAAGAGTCAACCACCGCCTTGGTTTGGGCAGGTGGCATTCCGCTGGGTAAAAAAGTTTTGGACCAACTGGGACCCAAGCTGTTTCCCAAAACCCTGCCCTTGCCCAATTTGGATTTAAGCCTCTTTGATAAAACTGTCGCTGGTCAACCCAATGCCCAGTATTTAACCCGGCAAACGGTTGAGCGGTTTGCATTGCCGGCAGCCTTTTCTGCAGAAGCCAAACACCTGTTTACCGATTTAACCGAGCCCTTGGGCAAGCGGGCTGGTCAGTTGCTGCAGTCGAACCGGGCATTTCAGTTGACCAAAGTGGCAGGCGTTGGATTTCTGGCTTCAACGCTGCTGGGCTTTGGGTTGCCCAAATTAAACCAGCGGCTCACGCGGTCAATCGTTGGCCAGAAGCAAGATGCCAACCAGCAACCGTCTTATCAAGGCTTTCCGCAAACTATGCCTGCAAATGCTGTGCCATTGCCAGCCCGGGCATTTCAGACCACGCCCAACTTTAATGCATCAATGTCGCCAAGCAGCCCGGCCTTTATGGGAAATCCCGCCAGTGTGGATGAAAATACTACATTAACTGACACCACCAGCTTTGGGGCAATGCCTGCCTTCGCCCCTGCCCAACCCATTGCCGAAAGCCCCAAGCACCTTGGACAAAAAGCTGCATTAGCGACATCCGCTGTTGCCGCTTTGGCAGGGGGGACTGCAAAACTGGGTGGCCTTGGCGGTTTGATGAATTACTTATTGGGAACATTGCAAAAAAATGATCAACTGACCACACTGGCCTTTTGTGATTTACCGTTGGCCACGGGTCGGGTTTCAACCGCCAGAAATAAATATGAAGGGCTGGAAAAAGCCTTTAAAGAACTGGTTTTAATTGGGGTCTTGTTCAAAGGACAGTCTTGGATTCAAAATGCCATTGAGGGTAGCTTGCAATCGATTGGGTTTTCAACGTTAAAGTCATTGCACAATTGCTATGGCAAAAACGGCCAGGCCTTCGTTGCTGATTACAAGCATTTAACCCAGGCCTTAGGCACTGAAACACTGCATTCTCATGTTCAGGACAACACTGATTTTATTGATGCCGTGAGAAATTATTTTCACGCAGACAATGCGGACCACCGGCTAACAAAGCAAGGCAGCAACCTGCTCTATGATGTGGCTGAAGCCGCAGGCCACATCCCGACAATGATGGTTTATCAAGATGAGAAGCCGGTTAAGCATTTTAATTTGGCCCGTAAAATTGATGTTGAAGGCATTCAAGCAGTCGCATTGCATTTGGATAAAATGGCCCAAACCATTGCTTTAAACCCAGAGCAACTGGGCAATCACCTCAAGCAAATTGCGGTAAAAAAAGGTGGCGCGTTCTTGGGGTCAGCGGCCATCTGCTGGGGCATTGTTTCTTACCTGTTGCCCAAAACCCAGCACCTCATTACCAAAGCCTTAACCGGTAAAGATACCTTTCCTGGTGTCTTGCCCAAAAGCATGTTTGTTTCTAATGAACCCAACAAAGGCAATCCTGTTCTGCCAAAACAAACCGCATCAATTAACTTACCAAATGGCTTAGAGTGGCCTCTTTCTTTTAACCCCGTTGTTCAAAGCGCCAACCCCTTTGCAGTAGCATATAAACCTGCTTCCGCTGTTAACGGTTTTCATGGCATTTCCAGTTTTACAAACAGGGGAGCATACAAACAGTTCCCTTATTCGCAATTTTCTCAGTATTCAACCACTGCATGGCCTTACCCTGCTTTAAGTTTACAACCCGTTCAAGCCCAAGCTACTGAGGCTATGGCTCACGCCAAAAGTGTTTAGTATAACCGGTCAGCAATCAGTTGAAATGAGAGGGTTTTCCCTGTGATGGTATTGATCAGACGCAACTCAAACTGCTCCAGAGAAGTCAGTTTACTTAATTTAAAATAATAGGCATTGATGGCTGAAAATAAGGTTTCTTGCGTGATACTGCCCGATGTCGGATCGGCAATTTTGTCTCGGCGTTCTTTGTCTGGCTTCAGTTCAAACTGTTTGCCCCGACCAAATCCAATAATTCTGGCGGCATATTGTGTTGCAAATGTTTCAGAAGGCCCATAAAAACTGACTGCAAATTTAACAGTAATCGGGTTTTTATCATCGCTAAAATAAGCGACATCCCGACGAAAACGTTTTCGCGCTTTCTTTAAATCTTCTTTTGTCGGATTTCTTGAAAATTGAGCTTTTGCAGCTTTACTTGCAAGCATCATAAACGGGGAGTACACATTTAATAATGCACCCTCTTTTCCTTCAATCCAATTGGGGCCAAGCAAGGTATATAGACCAGCACCCCGATTTTTCATACCGTAAACAAGGGCTGCATCAATATTCTCAGAATTCATAGGAATAATGGTATAACCTACTGAAGCCATTAAAAAATAACCAGCGACGACTAAGCCAATACAACACGGCTTAATATAGTTTTGAAACCTATTTTTAAAGTTTATATGATGAAATTTAAAAAGTTTTAAATTGATAAGAAATTTCATAAATAAAGCAAAATTAACATGATTCAGTTAAAAATTGTACCGATAAAAGGGCCATAGTTTATTGTTTAAGGTTGACTTATTTATAAAACATAACAGAAAGTGTAGTTTATTGCATTTCATACGGATATTTTATGTCAATGCGAGAGACATGCCATTAAATCATTGGCCAGAGTGTAAGAGACTCAAAAAGGAATTTTTATGCTTTTAAAAAAGATGAATGATGCGATTGTTTTGTATATGGTTTAAACAATTTTTCAATGATGACTTTTAATTAAGCTAGCTTTGCAACTGTTTAGATTTGTTTTATTGTTTATTTATAAAATCGATTCAGGAATAGTTTAGTATGCATGTTATTGTTGATTTTTGTATAGTTCCCCTGGGAGTCGGGGTTTCTGTCTCTGAATATATAGCCCAATGCGAGAAAATTCTTGCTTCATTTGACCTTAAAACACAGCTCCATGCTTATGGCACCAATATTGAAGGAGAATGGCGAACTGTTTTTTTAGCTATTGAGCGTTGCCATGAGATGGTTCACCGGATGGGTGCTCCACGCATCACAACCACAATTAAACTGGGTACGCGGATCGATCGTTACCAGACAATGGAAGACAAGACAAACAGTGTCTCTCAAAAATTAACAAGACAATAGAGCTGTCTAATAGTAGACCTGTTCCAATGGTTTTGAAGGAACAAGTTAATAAGCAAGTCTATTTCTAAAGCTAAAAATAACGACAGTATCGGGGCTTTTCTCAAGTAGGTTTTTTAAACTATTCAAGTAAACAACATTTAGAACTATTTTATTCTGTGCTGAAAAACAGCCTAAAAAAA
>JBCDLA010000108.1:0-3583 GCA_038745945.1 Cyanobacteria bacterium P01_H01_bin.74
CAAAATTCATGCCGGCAAACTCTGCTTATAATAAATTAACACTTATCTGCCCAATGCTCAAAAAATAGAATAAAACGCAATACTAACTCATTGAATTAAAGTTAAGGGTTTGTTTTTGACTAAGAAAAAGAACCGACAGGTTGCTGTGCTTTCTTGTGGTAAAAACTGATTATTGGGCCTGACCCCATTAAACAACAAGTCAAACAATACGGGGTTTTATTTTAACAAAAAGTAATTTCTTTTCCGTGTATGATAAACCTATAAATTTACGGAATAAATTGGCAACCTTACCTTGTTTGTTTATTGTCTTTTTTAAAATAATAAAGAATACTTCAATATATGAACTTTTATTAAAAAAGTGCAAAGCAGCATTTTGACGTACCGCTCGGTAATATTTTTACCGCAATTAAAAACAAGTGGTTTTAAAATTATTGTCCTGTTGATAGAGTTAGAAGCTGTGTAGCGAGTGTTCCATTTTTTCAAAATCAAATAAAAAATAAATATTTTTAACAGAGTAGCAAAATCAGTAGACCACTGTTTTTTCAAGCAGAGATAGAGGAGAGCTTATGAGCACCATGGAAGCCTATGAATTGGATGAGGTAGAAGTGATTGGTACATTTAAACGCTGGAGTGCCTCAGCCATTCAGTGCCATGCCAGAAAAGCAAAGTGTGAAGGCTGTTATTACGAAAGCTTTTTTGCAAGCCGTCCTTACGGATGCAAAATGTATCTTGCGGTGGACCAATTGCTGAATACACTGGGCGAGCCAAGCGAGAACTTACTCAATAAGTTCTCATAGTTTTTTTAAAATACACTTAAACCCGTCATGCACACAATATTGTTGTGCTTGACGTTTTTTTTGTTTTCAGTGCCTGCCGCAAAACAGAACGAAACGCCAAAAGCTGGCTTTAATAACAAAAATTTTAGACCCCGTCGCCTTGTACTCTTTTCTGCTTTTGAATAATGTATTCTTGGTCATCGTATTTTTCTGGCATTTTTCTAAAATGCCAGAAAAATATGAACCAGCAAAATTCTGGTGTTTAAAACATTTAACGCTTAAAAAATCTAATAATAAAATTATATTTGCCAATCGTCGTTTTAACCAAAAAAAGGCAGGGTATTGTTATGTTGACAGAAAACGAAATTCGTCCTGAAGCCCTGATGAAGAAGCAGGCAGAGCTCTTTGCAATGGATGTTGCTGAACTCATGGGTCATTCAGCCTCATTTATTAAAGTGGTATGCCCTGCCTGTAACAATGATGATGCGGTAAATACCCTGGTCAAAACAGGCATGAGCTTTGTCACATGCACCCATTGCCTTACCCTGTATGCAAATCCCAGACCACAGCCCAAACACCTGGATGATTACTACAGCAACTCACGCAATTACAAGTACTGGAGTGAGCATATTTTTCCGGCCTCAGAAGAAAGCCGCAGAGAGAAAATTTTTAAGCCCAGGGTTGAGCGAATCCTTGAAATTTGCCAAAAAATGGGCGTGAATCAAACGGTTGTTTTAGAGGTAGGTGCTGGGTTTGGTTTATTCTGTGAGGAAATGGAAAAAACCCGTGCTTTCCAGACTGTTGTCGGCATTGAGCCAACCCCTTACCTGGCTGACGACTGCCGGAGGCGAGGAGTCACTGTTATTGAGAAGCCTGTAGAGCACGTTTCGCCTGCTGAGATAGCCGGTGGCATACCTGTTGATGTGATTGCCAGTTTCGAAGTCATTGAGCATTTGTCTTCACCCGAGGCTTTTTTAAAGCAATGCGGGCAATTGCTCTCGCCCTCGGGCATTCTGATAGTAACGTGCCCAAACAGCCAGGGGTTTGATATTTTAACCCTGGGTGCAGAATCTTCTGCGGTGGATGTGGAGCACATCAATTTGTTTAATCCTGAGTCATTGGGGCTTCTGCTTGAACGCTGCGGGTTTGAGGTATTAGAGAGCCAAACCCCCGGCCAGCTTGATGCAGAGCTTGTTCGTAAGGCCTTCTTGGACGGCAGGGTGGATATGGTCCAGCACCCTTTCCTGTCGAAGCTGCTGCTGCCGGGCTGGGAACAATATGGGCTGGCGTTTCAGCAATTTTTGATCGACAATAAATTGTCTTCAAACATGCTGGTTGTTGCAAAAAAAGCAAGTTGATCGACACCAAACCCTAAAAGCCAAGCCTCCTAAAATTTTGCCGTTGTCATTCTATTTTTGAGACTGTCAATTTTATGGGTATCGTTTAAATCAACTTGTATCCCAGTCAAAAACAAAAAAATTCACAAAGTCAGAAAATGAGCAAAATACCAACAGAACGCAAGCCGCTATGAATCGCTATCAGAACGTTGTTCCTTTTCCTAAAAAAAAGATTGCCAGTGACAGTTCCGTCAAATTATTTCTCATCCTATTCTACTGTGTCCTTGCTTATATACTTTCAGTTGTTTTCCGCCTCTCTGAATCAGGCTTAACCTTGCTGATTGTTTTGGGGCTTGTCTATAATTTTTTTGTGAGAAACCGTTTTAACGGCCAGTATTACTTAAGGCAAAATGCAGTACTATTAGCCATATTGGCAGTGCTGTTTATTTTTGCCTTTCAGAATACAATGCTCTGGGTTTTAGGCATTGTTGGGGCCTACTGGTTTTTGGTAGCCCGCAAACAGACCGATTCACCGTATTTTTTAAAATTTCATATTTTAACGGCACTGATTACCAGCTTTTTTATTTTAATGCCTTACTTAATTGCTGTGCCTAGTATTCTGGCCATGATGCAACTTTTTTCATTGCTTGGCCTGCAGTCTTTTTCAAGCCAGGTTTTTGGCGTTTTCCAATATTTATCTGTGGTGCCCACGGCATTGTTTTTCGCAATGGCTGGCTGGTTCTCGGTTGCAGTTATTCAAGGTAAAACCCCTGAGCTGAAAATTATTACAGAAAATGTTCGTTACTGGGTTTAGCACAAAAGCGCGCATCATAAAAAAGTAAAGGTCGGTATGGGTTTTGGTTAAACTTTACTTTTTATTTTTCCATTGAATGCCATAGACTGTATTTACGGTAAACTATGCCCATTGCCGAAAAATTAAATCACTGTTTATTGCTATGCCTAAACCAAAAAATAAGCCTAAAAAACCAGAAACAAGTATCGCCAATAACAAAAAAGCGTATCACGAGTACCAGGTGCTTGAGACCTTTACAGCCGGCATTGTTTTAACGGGTACAGAAATCAAGTCCATCCGCAATCGTAAGGTTTCGATGGTCGACAGTCATGCCCGCATTCAGAACGGCGAAGTGTTTTTGTATGGTTTGCACATCAGCCCGTATGAACAAGGTGGGCATTACAATCACCAACCTGAGCGTGTGCGAAAATTGCTTTTAACCAAAAAAGAAATTAAAAAGCTGATCGGAAAAGTCAAAGAATCCGGGTTGACCTTAATTCCGCTTAAATTGTATTTCGATCGGTGCTGGGTCAAAATACACCTGGGTTTGTGTAAGGGCAAAAAGATTTACGACAAACGCGAGATCATCGCCAAACGCGATCAACAACGCGACATAGAACGAACCCTAAAAAACCGGCATTAAGTGGGTTTCAAATGGTGACAAAAAGAAAAACCGG
>JBCDLA010000109.1:0-3536 GCA_038745945.1 Cyanobacteria bacterium P01_H01_bin.74
CGTCATGGGCTTTCCTTGTACGGTGTCTAAAGTTTTAGTTAAAAACCAAGTAAAAGTAACAATTTATTTATAAAAACATTTATTTATCACTAGGAGAAGAAATCAATGGCTCGGGAAAAGTTTCAAAGAAATAAGCCGCATGTCAATATTGGTACAATTGGGCACGTTGACCATGGTAAAACAACATTGACAGCAGCAATAACTTGCCGACAGGCTTCTCTTGGGAAAGCATTAGCAAGGGCTTTTGACACCATCGATGCAGCTCCCGAGGAAAAAGCACGGGGAATTACAATTGCAACCGCGCATGTTGAATACGAAACTGAAAATCGTCACTATGCTCATGTTGATTGCCCTGGTCATGCTGATTATGTAAAAAACATGATTACAGGTGCTGCACAAATGGACGGTGCAATTCTTGTTATTGCTGCCACAGATGGTCCAATGCCTCAAACAAGAGAGCATATTCTACTTGCACGTCAGGTAGGTGTTCCTCAGCTTGTTGTTTTCTTAAACAAATGTGACATGGTTGATGATCCTGAATTACTTGAGTTGGTTGAAATGGAAACCCGCGAACTGCTCAGCAAATATGAATTTGATGGTGACAATATAGCCATCGTCAAAGGTTCCGCTTTAAAAGGCTTAGAGGGTGATGATGAATGGGTTAAAAAGCTTGATGAATTGATGGAAGCTGTCGATGTTAATATTCCAACACCAGAGCGTCCAGTAGATCAGCCATTTTTAATGCCAATTGAGGATGTCTTTACAATTACAGGGCGTGGAACCGTTGTAACTGGCCGGATTGAACGTGGAAAAGTCAATGTAGGTGATGAAGTTGAAATTATAGGCCTTGGAGATACACGAAAAACTATCGTAACTGGAATTGAAATGTTTAGAAAATCTCTTGATGAAGGATTGGCAGGAGATAACGTAGGGGCACTTCTACGGGGTGTTGATAAAGATTCTGTTGAACGTGGTCAAGTACTTGCAAAGCCAGGCTCAATAAAGCCACACACAAATTTTAAAGCCAATGTTTATGTTTTAAGTAAAGATGAAGGGGGTCGTCATACCCCATTCTTTAGTGACTACAGGCCACAATTTTATGTGAGAACCACAGATGTAACTGGTACTATTAAACTGCCTAAAGACATTGAAATGGTTATGCCAGGTGACAGTGTTGTTATTGAGGTTGAGCTTCAATCAGCTGTTGCTATTGAGCAAGGTATGCGCTTTGCGATTCGTGAAGGCGGTCGCACTGTTGGGGCTGGTGTTGTTGACTCAATCATTAGTTAATTAGCTGGAAAATTTAAACAAGAAAGAAGAAGAATGACAGCCATTGCTAAAAGCAAAAAAAAGCCGAAACAAAATCGAGTCAGAATTCGTTTAAAGTCTTATGATTGCCGCTTAATTGACTTATCTGCACAAAAAATTTCAGATGTTGCAAAAAGTGCAATGGGTGAAGTAGTTGGACCAATTCCACTTCCAACACGGCGGAAATCATTTTGTGTTCTTCGTTCACCTCATGTCAATAAAAAGTCTCGAGAGCATTTTGAGATTCGAATTCATAGTCGTTTAATTGATATATTAAATCCTGGGCAAGATTTTGCAAGCTTATTAAGCCGTCTAGATCTTCCGGCTGGGGTTGATATTGAGGTCCGCTTGTAATAAGTTATTGAACTAAAAATTTCTCATTTTAAATTTAAATTAAAGTAAAAATAACTCAAACCACTTACATAAATGAAAGGTAAACGCGGTGAGTTTATCAAAGTTTTTTGGAAAAAAACATGGAATGACTACTATATTCTCCAAAGAGGGGGATGCACTACCTGTAACAGTCATTGAAATGTTTACGTTAACAGTAACGCAAGTAAAAACATTAGATAATGATGGCTATGATGCCGTACAATTGGGTTTTGTAAATGCTAAACATAAACATTTAACACACCCACAAGTTAACCATCTTGAAAAAAACAATCTGCCATTATTCAGAAATCTTAAGGAAGTCCGTTTTAATCACTCTATTGTAGCTGAATTTTCGATTGGTGATAAAATTAATCCTTTTAATGAAAATTCTTTTATAGAAGTTGGTAAAAAAATTAAAATTTCTGGAAAGAGTATCGGTAAAGGTTTTCAAGGTAATACCAAACGGTGGGGGCATTCACGGGGGTTGATGAGTCACGGTTCAAAATCTCACAGACTCCCTGGGTCAATTGGGGCAGGGACTACCCCGGGAAGAGTGTTTAAAGGTCTTCAAATGGCTGGAAATATGGGCAATAAGAAAGTAACAGTTGCAGGAGTAACAGTCATAAAGGTTATTGAAAATAATAATCTTCTTCTTGTAAAAGGCCCAGTTCCTGGTGTTGAAGGAGGTTTGCTTGAAATTAGGCAAACACCAGTTACTTGGAATAATACTAAAATCGTAAAGAAAGAAGCTGTGTAAAGCTTTAAAGAAGGATTGATTCAATGAGCGAACAAACCGTTGAACAGATTAAATTAAAGAAATATTTCCCAGATGGTTCTGAAGCAGGCATTATCGATGTTAACGCATATGTATTTAATACAGAACCAAATGTACATGTCTTGCATCAAGCACTTCGAAGAGAGCTGGCTAATGCTAGACAAGGATCTGCGTCAACAAAAACACGCGCAGAAGTTCGGGGTGGTGGCAGAAAGCCAAGAAAGCAAAAAGGGACTGGTAATGCGAGAATTGGAAGTATTCGATCCCCTTTATTGGTTGGCGGTGGCATAAGTCACGGTCCTAAACCCAGAAGTTTTGTGTTTGCGCTTCCAAAAAAAGTTCGTACTTTGGCAATTCGTTCTTCTCTATCAACTGCTGCAGATAAAATTATGGTTATTGATGATTTTTCATTTTTGGAATCATCCAAAACAAGAAATTATTTAGAGTTCGCACGAAAGCTAGGCGTTGAAAATAAAAAAACATTAATTTTAGTTGACTATCGACTGCCAGAAAATCAGCATCTGAAGCTTGCAACCCGAAATTTAAATTCTGTAAAAATAAGCTTGCCTCACAATTTAAGTGTAAAAGATTTAATTAACACAGAAGTCATTTTGGCATCGGCGCAAGCAATCCAAGAAATTAATGAAAGGTATGCTTCTTATGAGTAACCAGGAAAATGCATTACGCCTATTAATAAAGCGACCTGTGATTACAGAAAAATCCGTTGAGTTTGCACAAAAAATGATGTACACCTTTGTGGTTGATTCAAAATCAAATAAAATTCAATTGAAAAAAGCATTTGAATTAGTATTTCCTGGTAGGAAGGTAACAAATATAGCAACAATAAAAATTCCAGCTTACAAAACAAGACGTTATGGTAAGAAAGCTGGCTATGTATCTTCTGCAAAGAAAGCAATATTTTCAGTGACGGGTGAACCAATCGAGATGTTCACAGGAGTATAATTATGGCAGTCAAAGTTAGAAAATATAAACCCACTTCGGCTGGTGTGCGTGGAATGTCAGAATTAACCACTCATGACATCACAACTTCAAAGCCTTATAAACCTTTACTAAAGAGTAA
>JBCDLA010000110.1:0-3519 GCA_038745945.1 Cyanobacteria bacterium P01_H01_bin.74
GAAGCCGTGGCGAGTTCAGATTTTTCTGCCAGTGTAAAAAAAACGGCTGGACTCCTGGAAGTTTTCCAGAGAAAAATAAAAATTAAACTTGGGGCCAAACCCGTTTCTATAAAATTGCCCCTGACGAAACAAAGAAAGAAAGTGAATTCGAGAAAATCTTACCTTCCCGCAAAAGAACCCGAAAGGAAGAATAGTCACCAGAAAAGAAATTTGCGTCGGTGCACCTACAACCTTAATACATTACCACTTGGGTATTTTAGGAATCAAGGGTATAATGAGCCATTAACAGCAATGGTCTGTGGTTGTATGCAAGTTTGAGGTGCGTTTACAATGAATCAATCGACTGGTAATTTACGGACCTATCGGCTTGGGTGTATAACAATTCGAAGCATCATGGCATTGAAGCTCTCATTGGCTGGCTCATGCCTAGTAGCAAGTACGGGTCTTGCAGTTCTTGTTAGCGGCTCAATGACTGTTGCAGAGGCACTGTCTCCACAAGGCATAAAACTTTACAATCAGGCCAGGCTCTCAGAAACTGAAGGGGATTTGCAAGCTGCTGAAAAAGCCCTCCGGCGAAGTATTACACTGGAGCCAAAGGACGCTATGAATTTGGTTAAACTGGCATCCGTCCTTCGAAAATTGGGTCGCCCCAATGAGGCTGTGCAATATTACCAGCAGGCCATTGCGCAAAACCCACACGATGCCATGCTGCATTACGGTTTGGGCAGCCTGTTTGAGCAACTGGGAGACTACTCACAAGCAGAAGTGGCCTACAAGACGGCATTACAGAAAAATCCGCGCTATCAGTTTGGGCTGTTTAACCTGTCGCGTACACAAATTCAACAGCAGGACTACCGCTCGGCCATTGCCACGACCCAGCAGTTTCTGAAATCATACCCTAGCCATTATGAAGCTGGTCGACGGCTTGCTGCGCTTTACCGGGCTACCCGTCAGGATCAGTTGGCCGTGCAATCCTATCGACAATTAAAGCGCCAGTTTCCTAATCAATTTTCAGAACAACTTCAATTTGCAAAAGCCCTGCATGCAACGGGGCAGCGACAAGAAGCTGTGACGGAGTTGGAAACTTACGCTGTTCAACCGTCAGGCAGTTCAGCTGAAGTGCAGGAAGAATTGGGGCACTTGTATGCAGAATTAAACAAGCCCTACAAGGCTATTCAGGCTTATAGAAAAGCCGTTGAAAAAGATCCTGAGAACAACCAGCAGCTTTTGCTGGCCATGGGGGATATCTTTCAGGATCTCAATGAGTTTGCCGAAGCTGCAAGCTTTTACAAGCAGTTTCTGGTAGAAACGCCCGGCCATTTGCCTGCCCAGAAAGCACTGGTTAACTGTTATTTGGCAATGAAAGATTTTGAAGCCTCAAAGCAGGCATTAAACCAGTACCTGACCTTGCTCACACAACCAAGCGGTTCCAACATAGAAGTTGGGAGCTTGAGTAACCCAAAAATGTTGCAAGCTGAGCAATACCTGCGCGAAAAAGATTTGGGGTATGTAAATCAAATGTTGGGGGATTCGACGCAAGCCATTCAGCATTACGAAGCCCTGCTGAAAACAGCGCGCGGACAAGCTGACTTACAGCTAAAAAACAATTTGGCTATTGCTTATGTACAGACGCAACAGTTTGAAAAAGCCGTTCCTTTATACAAGCGCATTGATTTAGCGTCTGATGCCGAAAAGCAGGCGGCACAAGTTGATCCCAATGCGGTCCACCGGGATTTATCATTGGCGTTAATGAAGCAAGGGGAATTGGCAGCCCGCCAAAACAATTTAGAAACGGCCGTGACTCTGCTTGAAGATGCTGCGCGATATGCGCCAGCCGATGATCCTGAGCCATTTGTGCTCATTGGTAATACTTATTTTGATATGGGCCAGTTGAAACAAGCGGATAACGCTTATCGCCAGGCCTTGCTGCGGCAAGCAGATCATGTGGATGCCAAGCTAAACCGAGCAAAAATAGCACTGTTGCTGAAAGACGCTAAAAATAGCCCGGCCGCTGATATAAAAACACCCCCTCAAGACAATTTGCCTAATTCTCTAAAAAGTCCGTTATCTCCGTTGGATAATCGGATTTCAATCAGTGATCAAAATCAAAACAATGACACTGGCAAGTTAACAACAGGCGTTGTCCCTGGTGCTGATGATGATTTGGAAGCCAGAAACAACCTTAGTCGCGGTGTTTTTTCTAATGCGATTATTAACCCAAATGCTTTAAATCTAAATGCAATGAACACCGAAGCCGTTGCTCGTAGAGAAGCTGATCGTATGCAAAAAAGCACTGTTGTTCCGCCAAAGAAAAAGTTGTCTTCGCCTGCAATTCTGCAAACCCCAGAAAGTATAGAAAGCCCAGAGACAGAAAAACAGATTACACAGACCATTAGTAGCTTAAAAACCTTGGCTACTCAAAATCCAGAAAATTTTGACGTCTGGGTGACCTTGGCTGATGCTTACAGCCAACAAAATGATCCAGAAAATGCCATTGCAGCTTACAATAAGGCACTTGCGTTGTCGCCGGAAAATACAGATATTTTGATTTTGATTGGGGCCCAGTGGAAAGCTCAGGGCAATCTGGCACAAGCACGGGATACGTTTTTACAGGCTGCTTCTCTTGATTCTTCACGGGCCGATGTATTTTACAACTTAGGCATTGTACATAACGAGTTAAAAGCCTATCCAGAATCTATCCAGGCTTATGAAAAGGCCTTGGGCTTGGATCCAGCCCTGGTGCAGGCACGCTATGGACTGGCAATCTCATTGGATCAATCCAAACAGTTTACGCAGGCTTCAAAGCAATACGCGATGGTGGCGATGGACAGCAATGGGCCGTTCTCAACAGCAGCAAAGCAGCGTGTGGAAGCCTTAAAAGAGGTGGTAAAGCCTAAAGCGATTGAGCCTAAAAAACCGGTTCAACCGCTTATGCCTATTGTACAACCGGGTGCTCAACAAGCAATTTCTCCTGATGAATCAGCAGGAGATTTCCAAACCGGGTCTGACACACCTGATTCTAATTTTCTGGACTAAGAGAAGCTGAGAGGAACTGACCGTATTGTCTTCAGCACAACGTCTAAAAAATGCTTATCCGATCGATTCATCAAAGATGTGAATTTGTTAGACTGACAAAAATCTAAACTGTTACTGGTGATGCAGTATGCGACGGATTATGAGCAGATTGTTCGTCATTTTCGGATCGCATTTGCTTTTCACATTCTTCTAACTTGACAGCTGCTACTGATACACCAACCATACCCAGGAAAGCAGCTACTTTTTCCCATCTTTTTAAAAGTCTAGGCATATTAGATTTTTTTTCTTTATTGTGATCCTCACTGCCAGTTTGAATTATGGAGCTTTCTGAAGTTTTTTTAGTAGCTCTTCTTGTTGGCAAACCAGCCAAATATTCAGGTTGACTTATAGGTGCTGAGGAATTTGGATATGTTAAGTTCCTTCCACTTGCATTGGTTATTTTTGATTTTGTCGAATTATTGAAAGCTGTAAATGCTGGCGCAA
>JBCDLA010000111.1:0-3457 GCA_038745945.1 Cyanobacteria bacterium P01_H01_bin.74
CTAAAACAATGGACTTATCGAAGAAAACAACCAAAAATTAAAATGCTCTTTTAAAGCGGTCGTAATAAAAAGTAAGTGGATAGCTAAATACGTTAATTCTAAAGTAATTGGTTTAAGGCACTGTTTTTTTATTCAAGGATATTGACAATGATTGATTTGCATATGCACACCCTCTACTCAGACGGGTCTGTATTGCCAGATGTTTTGGTTCAATTGGGTTTGGATCATAACCTTGAAGCCATTGCCATTACCGATCATGATACAACTGAATCGCTGGTTTCTGCTAAAAAAGCTGCTGCTGAAAAATCAAGCCCTGAACGATCCATTGATATTATTCCCGGTATTGAAATTAATACTTACCTTGAAGAGCAAGAGGTTCATGTTTTGGGGTACTACATTGATCCTGATGCTGAAGCCTTAAAGAAAGTCATCAAAAAGCACCATCAATCCAGAATTGATCAGATTGAGGGTTTTGTTGACACTTTCAAAAAAAAATTCAAAATCAATTTTTCCTTTGAGGATGTCATGAAGCACAGCAATGGTATTGGTACCATTGGCCGACCTCATGTTGCCAAAGCCTTAATTGAAAAAAAAGTTGTGTCCACAATGTCGGAGGCATTTAAGAAGTACTTAAAAGTTAATTGCCCAACCTATGTGCCTCGTCAGACCGTTTTGCCCCATGACGCAGTAGAGGCGATTTATGACAGCGGCGGAATTGCAGTAATTGCCCACCCAGGTGAAATGAAGGGCTTTGAAACACTTGTGACAGAACTAATCCACTATGGCTTGAGAGGTTTGGAGGCCTATCATAAAAGCCATTCACCAGCACTGGTTGAATACCATTGTTGTTTGGCTGAAAAGTTGGGGCTCTTGGTAACCGGTGGTACCGACTTTCATGGGGACGCTGAGGCGTATCCTAAAGTTCTCGAAAAGTTATGCTTGCCTGAAAAAACATACGCAATACTGAAGGAAGAAAAAGAACGCCTTGCTTTATCTAAAGTAGCGATTAAGTCTTTCTAGAATAGACCTATGACAATATGAATGAAAAATTATTAAGAATAGACTTGTTTGTATTATTGGGAAGGTAATTAACAAGATTATGACTCGGAGTATTTCTGACGACGAGTACAGTATACAAGGCCGTAATTTTTAATTTTAAATTTTTTTTATTCAATAATTAATTGATTCATCTAAGGACCAGAGACCCCAATTCAAAATTAGGGTCTCTGGCTTGGACTTCTTGAAATCAAAGTCATTTAAAATTATTCGCTTGCAGGCACATAGCCAAAGGCATGATCAAAGTCTTTGTTTGAAACGCCAGATGAATTGCTATCACCCTTTAACATTACTGCGATTTGATCTTTGGTTGTTAAACCAGCAAGGCCAATAGCATTAAAGATTCGCCCATCATTGGCGATCAGCCGACCTAAGAATTCTTGTTCTTGATCAGTGAGGCTGTTGTAATAGTTGCTATTATCGTTAACCAATCGGTTCACCGACTCAAGCGTTAACATGCCATTACCATAACCAGCAGCAGCTCTGATGACATTTAAAATGGTTGTCCCACGCTCTGAGCTAATTTCATCATAGACAACGCCTGTACTGACCTTGGCGTTAAAAGTCGCTATGGCGGTTTCAATGCCTTCTTTTGTGGTTTGGTTGCCCAGCCCGATGGCATTAAACGCTTCACCTTCATTGGCCACCAGGCGATCCAGGAATTCTTGCTCTTCGACATTAAGGTTATTGTAATACGTAAGGTCTGTATTAATTAACTGATTCGCTGCTTCTAACGTTAACGTCCCATTGCCGTAATCTGCAGCCGCCCGGATAACATTCAAGATGGTTGCTGCCCGCTCATCCGTGACAGAAAAATCAAAAGAATACGCACTTTCGGGCTGTCCTGTTGCAATGGCAGCATTTAACTCTTCAGCAGAAAGAATATCATCGGCATTTGTATCATGAGCTTTTAATTCAAAATAGTTGACCCTGCCATTTTTGTCAGTATCCATTGTTCTAAAGTTATCAAGAACTCTTTGATAGAATTTTGCCCTTTCGCTTTCTCTGGGCTCAGCCAAATCATCGTAAAAGTGATGCCTGTCCATCAGCGTCTCTCTTGCATTTGTTAAGGACTGCTTTGTTTGTCCTGTTTCTTGCTCAAATGGGCGCGAAAAACCAAGCATATTATCAAATGCAATGCCAGAAAAATCTGCGGCATATTCTGAAGCATAAGCATTGTAGGCAATATCATAATCTGCTTCGGAAATATCACTGCCTCCGCTTAGGTTGGCATAGTTTTGCAAAGCATTTTCTGTAATGGCATCCGCTTCATTGCCAATTAAATTGTATAGCTCATTAACCTCATGGAGGTGATCGAAGAATTCGGATTGACCGTTATTTAAATTAGAAGAAAAATTGTAATAGTCTATGCGCTCCTGGTTTTCACCGTATCTAGAGTTTCTTAAGTTTCTGGCTTCCTCTCGGGTAATTTCACCGTTTTTATTTGCATCAACGGTGTCAAAAACATATTTTGCTTCTGGTAAGGTTAGCTTGTACTTAACACCAACAATAATTCCCATAACTTGGTTCTCCTGATTAAACGGAAAAGTAAAAAGATAGCGTTAATTTGTGGGTAAATTGGTATTTCCCACTTTGATGAGGCGTTTTTTTTGCATGGCGTTGCATTTAGTTAACCCCTATTGTGTTTACATTACCGGATTCGCATAGCGATACAGGGCCTTGATTTACCAGGTCCGATCAATAAAACAGGGATGCTAACTTAAAGGGGAAACAGTTGCTTATTTAGAATGCGTAAATCTCATTTATATATATAAAAACAATTAAAAGGATATTGATGCATTATTTTATGATTTGTAACAATCTTATGTTCAGGCTGTTTTTCTTTTAAAAACACTTTATTCCTTTCTGCCGTCAGGGGCCATTTTATAGAAACGGATTTGGCCCCTGACGGAGCAAAGAAGAAATATGTTTTAAGAAAAGATCTTGCCTTGACGCAAAGAAACCGAAAGAAAGAAAAAATAGACACCTGACCAAAACTGCGCTATGATTTGAAATAGCACTTACTTAAAGAAGTGCTGGGATGTCGAAGTCCCTCACTAACCTGACACACTGGCTTACCAGTGTACACTTTCTCGGCTTTTGGCCGGGAGATGGCACAGTATGTCCAGGCTTCTAGCTAAAGTGTGTCATAGCCGTGTTAGTGCGGTTTTCGAACTCCCGGCCATCCTTACTGTGTAAGAATGGCTTTTTTGTGTCTATTTTCACTAAGCTGGGAGTCTTTTTCAAGTGTATGTGCAATCATTTTTTAAAATTTAAGCAATAAAAAAGGTATAAAATCACCTTTTGCCATGCTGGTCAGGGTTTTTCTAAACAGTCCTGCCGGTATCTTTGCCCCAACCACTGGGGTTATCTTACTCTGTCCAGGCCATCTTCCGTACCC
>JBCDLA010000112.1:0-3124 GCA_038745945.1 Cyanobacteria bacterium P01_H01_bin.74
TCCAGAAATCAAAATGATATTTTTTTTCAAGATCAGTGATATTAACCCCTGCTAATTTTCTTAAACCAAAAATAAGTGCATTTTCGATACGTTCGTTTTTAGAATCATGGTAACTGTCTTGTGATAACGGATTTTCGCAATAGGCTTCAAAATCAGCAGTGTTTACATAACGTTGTCCTTTCCAATACCCATGCGCTGAAACACCCAGTGCCAAAACATCTTTTGTATCCCAATACGCTAAATTGTGCTTAGACACATAGCCGGGTTTTGCAAAATTACTAAATTCATACTGTATATAGCCCGCTGCTGTCAAACGCTGGCAAGCCAACTCATAAAGCGAAACATTTACTTCATCAGGCGGTAAATTATATTGGGCGGCAGTGTGTCGAACTTTAGACGATTCTTTCTTTTCACTCAGTGCGCTTAATCTGGCCAACGGGGTGTTTTCTTCTACTTTAAGACCGTATGCTGAGATGTGCTGCACATTGAGATCAATGGCAGTTTCAATGGTATTCTCCCAACGCTGCACGCTTTCTTCAGGCGTTGAGTATGGGGGAACTGCATACATTAAATCAATTGAAATGTTTTCCCAGCCGACAGACTGGCATAATTGTATAAACGCGATAGCCTCTTCTGCAGAATGGATTCGGCTTAAGGCCTTTAATTGAGGGTTCTCAAAACTCTGCACGCCAATACTAATCCGGTTAAAACCCACCATCAAATAATCCTGGAACTGTTTCAGCAATTTGGATCTTGCCGTTTCATTTTTTAAAGCAGTCGGGTTGGCTTCAATGGTTATTTCAGCAGACTTTGATAAAGGCAAGTATTTGCTTATTTGTTTTAATAAACGCTGGTAATTGTCGGCAGAAACCAAAGCCGGTGTTCCACCACCAAAGTACAGCGTATTAATACCGTCAGGAAAATCACAAGCTTCAATAGTTGCAAACCGTGAATCTATCTCACGAGAAAGGGCTGATAAATAATCCTCATAGCCGCCATATTTATTGAGACGAACCGTAAAATCACAATAAATACAGCGAGACTCACAGAAAGGAATATGAATATAGGTGTGCATCGATAAAAAATCGCATAACATTTTTGGCAAAATGTTACTAATTATAAACGAAATTACCTCAAAAACTGAAGTTTTTTTATTGATTGACTATATATACTTGTAATAACAATTTGTGTATTTGTAAGTGGATATGGGCTAAATTTTTAAATTAATGAGTAAGCATTCTAGAGCGTATAATTTAGGAGAATTGAGGTATGATCGTATTCATTTCTAAGCTAAGAAATAAACAGACTGCAAAAAAGGGACAAGGTGTTATTGAGTATGCTGGTGCACTTGTTATTGCAGCAGTGCTTGTTGCTGCGGTATTAGCCATTGGGCCAGACGGAATTAGTACGCTGTTTACTAATATTTTAACATCAGTACAAACTTATTTTACGGGCCAATTGCCGTCTGCATAAAAGCTTATTTTACAAATACCCGCAGCAGTTTTTTCTGTTGCGGGTATACATTTTTTAAAAGTGTGCTTACCATACAACAGCCAATAAAATAGCAGCCAGTGAAAGTTAAAGATTATGAGGAAAACCTCAAAAAGAGTGCGGTTTAAGTTTTATAGGGGCCAAGCTGTTATTGAAATTATTGCCAGTTTAATTATTTTTACAGTTATGGTTTCACTGACTTTTACAGTGTCTGCCTACCTTTATCTGCAGCATGCGATGACCACTGCTGCGCGTGAAGGTGCCCGGCAAGCAGCATTAAATGCAGATATTGGCGATACATCAACTGAAGATACGGGCATTAGTGCTGTTGAAACTTATGTTGAAAATGAAATTTTTCAATTAACAGGTCAGCCTTTTGATTCCGGGACAGCCAGCATTACTGTTAGGCCGCCTTCGGCTTCAGCAAATCAAGCTTCAGGCAGCAGAGACGTTCGGGTTGATATTAACTGGACAATGGCCAACCCCGTTAATATTAGTGGATTCTTCAGCGCTTTAGGTGCCGACGGCAGCGCTTTCGAGAGAATTCCTGTTGTTGCAACTGCCACAATGCGTTACGAAGAATAAAGCCCACTTTTTTGTTCTGTTAACACTTTTTGCCTGATTTTCAAAGTGATTCTAGAAACTTAGATTGTGTTTTACTGCTTTGCGTACTTTTGTAGGTAGTTGCTGAAAAAACCTTTGTAAAACATAACAGGAAGCCAGTGACTGCTCTTAATTTGGGGTTAATTAAAGAATATCAATCTTAAAGTTCTATTAAGCATCAGCCGATAATTTTTTTAATAAGAGATAACAGTGACCGATCTTGCTTTTTTCACTTCGGGAGACAATACCCATTATGTCGGCAAAAAAAAACAAGCCTTGCTTCATCCCAATATTGCGCTGGAATAAATTTTATTTTGCTTTAACAATTTTGATCAGTTTTATTGTCGTCAACGCTAACGAAGCAATCTTTTCGAATAAAACCAATAATAATGCATTCTCTTATGTCTCTGCGCATCAAACCAAAGGGTCTATAAAAAGACCAGAGCCAGATACTGACAAGCAACACAAGCAAATAAATTTCAGCGCTGATCACCTCAGCGCAAATCAAAAAGCAGCAGACTGGGGACCTTTTTATTCAAAGCCTGTAAATACCCTGCCACTCACACAGGTTGCAGTCCCACTGAAACAAAGCAATCACTCTTTAATAATAGATGCATTAATCACTGGGAACAATGCAACAAAAAAAAATGGGATTTTTATTATTGATACAGGCGCAACGTACACATCAATATCCGCTGAACTTGCTCAATCACTTGAATTAGACAAAAACATAACGGAAAAAATAACCATTACAACCGCTAACGGGCAAATTAGAGTGCCTAAAGTTCAATTGAAAACCTTAAATATTAATGGCATTGTTGCCCATAATGTTGAGGCTACCATTATCCCCATTGATCAGAATGCCAGCTTTAATGGCTTACTGGGGCTAAGTTTTATTCGAAAATTTGTAATGACAATTGATCCAACGCAAAAAAGGCTTATTTTTAGGCCCAGGCAAAACGAGACGAAGAAACAGCTTTCTGTTACGAACTAAGCATTTTTTAAATTTAAAAAAATAATGCGCACAAAA
>JBCDLA010000113.1:0-3018 GCA_038745945.1 Cyanobacteria bacterium P01_H01_bin.74
CCGGCCAGACCGACCTGACGGTAGGCTCACCGGTGGTAGAGCGTGAGCACCCTGACTTAGAGCACCAGATCGGTTACTTCATTAACACGCTGGCCCTGCGCACACGCTTCAGCGCCAAAGACAGCTTTGTTGACCTGCTGCATAACAACAGGGCCAACAGCTTATCGGCCTTTGAGCATAAGAACTATCCGTTCGACAGGCTGCTGCAAGACTTAGGCTATACGGTCAGCAACGGCCGTGCCCCACTGTTCGACGTGGTACTGGTACTGCAGAATGTAGAGCTGGACCACGGCGGGCTGCACGACATGACCGGCGTAGCCGTGAGCATGCGTCAGGAGCACCTGGGCATTGCCAAAGGTGACCTGAGGTTCCAGTTCATCAAGCACGACGGCGGGCTGAAGGTGGGTATTGAATACGCCACTGACCTGTTCGAGGGTAGCCGCATCGAGCGTATGGCGCAGCACTTTACCAGACTGGTCGACGCCATCATAGAGGCACCTGAGTTGCCGCTCAGCGAGCTGAGCTACCTCACTGCCGAAGAGCGTGCTGCCGTACCGGCCTTTGCCACGCCAATTCAAGAAGATTCATTTGTTCCCGTTTGTACTTTGTTTGACCGCGCTGCCGCAAGCCATGCCGAAGCTGACGCCATCATCTACGAAGGTGAGGCGACCAGTTACGGCACCTTGCGCGCACGCAGCAACCGTCTGGCCCACGCCTTAATTGACCTGGGCGTTGCAGAATCGTCTGCTGTTGCCGTGCTGCTGCCTGCGGGCACCGACCTGGTCAGCAGTATGCTGGCCACTTTCAAGGCCGGCGGCAGCTACATGCCAATGGACGAGTATTTCGCTGAAGAGCGCCTCGACCAGATGCTTGCCGACACGGGTGCTACAATACTGATAGCCGACAGCAGCACGCGCAGCCTGGCCGAGGGCCTGGCCGCACGCCACAGCAGCCTTGAGCACATCATTGTGCTGCCTGCCAAAGGCGACGGACTGCTCGACGGGCTCGACCTGGCCGGCCACGGGCTGATCAGCACCGAGCAGACCACAGCGGTGCGCATCACAGACGGAGAAGAGACCTCATTAAATATTGACAGTTACTCTGACGCATCACCAGAAGTTGTGCTGGGTGCCGAGGCGACCAGCTACATCTTCTACACCTCAGGGTCAACAGGCCGTGCCAAAGGCATCAGAGGCCGGCACAACAGCCTGAGCCAGTATGTGCAGTGGCACGCTGCACAGTGGGGCTTCGGCAGCGAGAGCCGCGTAGCCCAACTGGCCGCCCCGACATTTGATGCATCACTGAAAGACATATTCCCCGCCCTGCTTTCAGGCGGCCGGTTATACATAGCCTCAGCGCGCGAGCGCGAGAACATGAACCTGCTTGCCGAATGGCTTGGTGGCAATAAGATCACACACCTGCAGACGGTGCCCTCACTGTTCAGGCTGCTCACGGCATCGTTAGCCGAGAGCGGCACTGGGCTGGGCGCGCTTGAGCAGATCGTACTGGCCGGCGAGCCGCTGTACGGTCAGGATGTGCTGCGCTGGCGCATGAGCCAGGGCACCGGCACTGCCCTGGCCAACCAGTACGGCCTGACGGAGACCACAGTACTGAGCACCTACTACAGCATAGACAAAGCCGATTGGGAGCCTGGCGAGGTGGTACCTGCCGGTATGCCGATCGGAGGCACTGAGCTGGCTGTGATTAACGACGGCGGTTTGTGCCGCCACGGCGAACTGGGCGAAGTATACATCAGCAGCCCTTACCTGACGCACGGTTACCTTGATGCTGCACGCAACGAGGGCGTGTTTGTACAGAACCCGCTGCTTAGCGACACCAGACATACAGTACTGAGAACAGGCGACCTGGGCCGGCTTCGCGAAGACGGCAGTTTAGAGATCCTTGGCCGTAACGACGACCAGATCAAGTTGCACGGTGTACGTGTAGAGCTGTCAGAGGTGCGCGGTGCGGTACTTGCCCTTGCAGGGATGGAGCAGACTGAGCTGGTGGTACACCAGACGGCCGACCACCACCAGGAGCTGGTGTGTTACTATACTGGTGAGGAGGCCGACCAGAACGAGATCAGGGAGCGTTTAGAGAAGGTGCTGAACCCGCAGTACATCCCTGCATTCTTCCTCTGGTTAGATGAGTTTCCGCTGAGCCTGAACGGTAAGGTAGACCGCAAGGCACTGCCTAAGCCCGAAGAGCTTTTGCGCAAGGGCGACTATGAGGCGCCTGAGGGAGCGATCGAGACTGGCCTTGCCGAGCTGTGGACGCTGGTACTTGGCGTGAAGCAGGTGGGCCGCAACGACTCGTTCTTCCACGTGGGTGGTTCATCGATCAGGGCGTTACAGTTGATTTCACGGATCTACAAAGCCTACGAAGTAGAGCTGACCATTGCCGAGATCTTCAACAACCCGAAACTGTCAGAGCAGGCTGCCCTGATCGGCAGCACAGACCAGACGGCCTACACACCGATAGCTAAAGTAGCTGAGCAGGCAACCTATACGTTATCGCATGCCCAGCGCCGTTCATGGTTGCAGGAGCAACTGCCTAATGAGGCTAAGCCGTACAACGGCCTTGAGGGCTACCAGTTGAGTGGTAAGGTAGACACCCAGGCACTACAGGGTGCGGTTGATTATGTAACGGCCCGCCACGAGATACTGCGTACGGTATTTGTACAGCAGGAGGGTGAGCCGAGACAGAAAATAGTTGATACCGGTGCGTTTAACGTACCACTGATTATAAAAGACTTTACCGGCACAACGCTGGCCGGCAATGAAGACGCCCTGAAAACAGTAGGGGAGTCCTTCAGGCAACAGGCGTTCGATTTAGCAACCGGCCCCATGTGGCGTGTCATGCTGGCACAGTATGGCAATGACGAATCAGTCTTCCTGATCAGCATGCACCACATCGTCTCAGACGAGTGGTCAATGCAGGTGCTGATGCGCGAGATGGTACAGGCCTACAACAGCCTGGTGTCTGGTAAGCAGCCTGAGCTGCCCGCCCTGCCGATAC
>JBCDLA010000114.1:0-2966 GCA_038745945.1 Cyanobacteria bacterium P01_H01_bin.74
ATCTTGTTGAGCGATTGTTTAACAAGCTCAAAAACTTTAGAAGAGTAGCAACCCGGTATGAAAGCTCGATGTGAATTTCCTCAGCTTTATTTGTCTTGCTGCTATCACGCTATGGCTTAAATAATTGTCAACACTGCCTAAGCTTTATCAAAATCAAGGTGACTAAAAGCAAATCCGTCTGAGCGACCGTGAACGACAACTTTATAATCACCGCCTGCTCTTAAAGAAACTTGAGCTCTAGATTTTACATGATTTTTATCAAACTTTGTGCCTTGTCGAATTTCTTGGTCAGTATGCCCAAGGAAAACAAACATTTTTGTTGGAGATAAAACTTCTCGACCGGTATTTTTATCAATAACCGAAATGTAAACATCATTTCCAGTATCTTCCCGAGACCTCTCATCAGAATTCATTGCTGATTTCACACGACCACCAAATAAATCAATATTGTAAGTGCCACTGCTGTCAGCATTTAAATCAAATTCCAATTTACTATTGCTTACATTTTTGTAACTACTGCCAGCCGCATCATAAAGGTAAACAACTTGTCCATCGACAGTTGTTCTTTTCCAATCGCCTGTTGCAATATTGGCTTCCGTTGCTCTCAGGGTATTGTCGGCATTGCCATTACTTCGACCGGTATTATTGTTTGAACTGGTATTGCTTGCACCAGTCCTATTATTTTTTTTCTTTCTATTGCCTTTCATCCGGCCAGATTTGCTAGGATTTGAATCTTGAACCGTTGAATTGTCCAAAGCCCCGTTAGCGTTGCTTGCCCCTGAACCATTATCGATTTGAAGTATTAAATTCATGACGGTCATTAATAATTGTGAAATTTGTCCAACCGCATTAAAAGCATCGCCTTGAAGTGGTGCTGTTGGTAATGTTGATGGATTGGAAAATCCCGATGAAATAGAATTGTTGTTAAAGCTATTTGATGATGCAGCTGTATTCATTCCTGAGCTGGCTGCAAGCTGGTATGCTGGTACGTTTTGAGGGGCATAGCCGTATAAAAAAGTCATAAATACTTCCTCTATATGAAACTGAAAACTTTTAAATTAAGATGAATACAAATATCTTAATTTTCTGGCAGATTTTGATAATTTAAGCCAGTATTTGCAGTATGTTCAGAATATTCAATGATGTGCTAAAAGGTAAGGATTGAAAAAGCTGTATATATTTGTAAGTTAGACTTAAAATAATAAAAACAACTAAATCAAGAGTATTGCCTTTTGGAACGATTTGTTTTTATTTTTTTACATTTCAAAAAATATATTCAAAAACAAAGCGGCAGATTTCGTATAGAAAACCGATCCCGTTGAAAATGAATTATCATTTTCTGCCAAATCATTTATACTAGATACTAACTTGGTCCCGCGACCTTTACTAATACAATAACACCCAAAGCGAATAGGTACTGACAGGAAAAGGGGGGCAAGGCATTTTGAGCAAAAACAAAGAACATTTACCGCTTATAGAACTTTATGTGATGGGTATAGCTCTGGACACACGGACCGGAACCCCAATTGTGGTTCTTAACGATCAAGAAAATAGACGTGCTTTGCCTATTTGGATTGGAACCGCTGAGGCCAGTGCGATTATACGGCACCTTGAAGAAATTAATTCGAGTCGACCAATGACCCATGAACTGATGCAAAATCTATTAGAATTGGCTGAAATTCAGGTTGAAAAAATTGAAATTAATGAAATCAATGATGATACCTATTATGCCAGTATTTTTATTGCGTTAAAAAATGGCACCGTTAAAGTGATTGACTCTCGACCATCGGATGCCATTGCAATGGCGCTAAAATGCAAAGCCCCTATTTATGCAACTGCCAGTGTGATGGCAGAAGGAACAATCTCAACCGATCATGAACGTGACGAAGAAGAAGCCAAACAGTTTAAACAATTTCTCACTGATTTAAAAGCTTCTGACTTTAAGTTTAATGGCGATATAGAAACCAACCAATAAATTTTTTCATTGGCTTAAGTTAAAACTCGGATTTGGGATTTTCCGACATGCTTCCTGAAAAATTACTGCTAATCATTGAAAATATAACACTGCCCATTTCTGCCAATTCAGAAATACAGACCACGGAAGCACAACATCCTCTTGCACATGTTGCAGCTGCTGATAAGGCAACTGTCCCTTTATTGTTCATTGTTCTGATAATTGGTTTCAAAATTTTAGGCATTGCAAAGAAGGCCGCAACAGAACTTAAAATAGACATGCCAAAGCCCGTTACTTTTGGAGGAATGTCAAAATTTTCTTTCAGTTTAGGTGCCAGAATATTTGTTAAAGTCAGATTTCCCATAACCATGCCCACCACAAGTGGTGCTGTAAACGGAAGCAGTTTAACGCCATTTTTTCCAGACAGTAGTGGGGTCATAACACCCAAGTTAAGCAATGCATTTGCCCATGCTGCTGGTTTTACTTTTTTAATTTTTTCTTCGGCTAAGTCTGAGGGTTGAGTGCCCTGTTTTGATTTACGTGCCAGAAATGAAAAGCGATCACTGGGAATAAGTTTTGAGAGTTGAGATGCCGCCATTATTCCCAAACCAAGCTTTGTCAACACTTGCCATTGGGTTGGCAGTAATGTTTGCTTGGTCGAAACAGCAGGAAATTTTTTCCCAATAATTATTGCAGGCAATACAAATGCTGCAGCTTTTGCCACCGTTTTAATGGTTTGATCCGCTTGCTGGTTAAACAAAGTACGGGGTGTAACTCGTTTTACGGCAAAGCCTTCATCTTTTGTGCTTGCCGGGTTTGGGTTTTGCACCAATGCTTGACTAATAGAAGTTTCTGGTTGAAATGAGCGTATTAAGCCTGGAGATAATACGTCTGGGTTTGTAGCGTTTTGAAAAGGATATGCACTAGGAACAACAAAAAATGCAGGTTGTCTTGTTTGCTGAAGAGGCTGATTGTAAGGACTTGTGTAGGGTGATGATAAATAATGAATCAC
>JBCDLA010000115.1:0-2702 GCA_038745945.1 Cyanobacteria bacterium P01_H01_bin.74
AATTGGCTTATTGAATCAATTATGGCGCACCCTTATTGCATTCAGTATGTCGGCATGCGCCGCATCTCAGAAAAATTTCTGATACCAACAGGCGAAATGATTAACTTTTTAAGCTTTTTAGTTAAACAAAAAATATTTGAGTTATATCGAGCTGTTTTAGTCTGCCGAGGGTGCAAGCATGCGGCTTACCCTGATCTATGAAAGGCCTACATGACGTATACAGGCTTTTATTTTAGTTTATCAATAAGATTGGCTTAACTAAAGGTGCTACAACTATGTAGATGAGTAACTGTACAATTAATGAATGACCCATAAAAGCCTAACCCTTGACAAGTTTGGGCTGGGGTTGGGAAGAAAAACTGAAGGCTTTTAGGAATGTGCAGCCTGATGGGCCAAACAATACAGGTCAGGGTTAAACAGTTGGGGTTAGTGTTTCTCAGCAAAGGCTTCGCTGAGGTTGATGTGTAGTTCGGGCAGGATTGACGGGGCTATGGTTTGGCCAGTCGTGACAGGCTGTTGGCCAATGAATTGACCAGAAGCATTAAGCAGGTAGGTAAAGACCGTTTTGTCTATATAGTTGACCAGCCAGTACTCCCTCACATCTGCATGCTGGTATACCTTGTATTTTTCCTGAACTTCTACTTTGGTGTTACCGGGAGATAGGTATGAGTCTTAACTAAATCAAGTTTTGCCAGTGTCACTGCTTTTGTATGCTATTTTATATTAATGGGTGCTGAGCTGCTGTTTTAGCTCGTTGAGTTCTGGCTGGCTGAGACCAGATGCCAGCATAATTTCTTCATCACTGAGTTTACCTAATTGAAGTAGTTTTTTTGCTGTATTCACTTGAGCCTCCAGTCGGGCTTTTTCAGCTTCTTTTAGGGTTTTTTCTACGCCTCTCTTTTCACCACTGGTAAAGGCCTCACGGTACCAGGCTACGTCCATCATTGAAATTCCGGTGTCTATGGCCATATCTTCTTTCCTTTCTATGAATAGCTTATCTAAATTACGCAACTTGCTTATGGTTTGCAATTGAACAATGTACTTCTGCAGTTCGGTTTCGGTTTTGCACACTGTTTTTAGCCGCTTCACAATTTTAGTCACCACCTCAAAAGGGTCGGCAGTGCCACAGGAACCCAGTATGGCCAGGATGATGATTTCAGGGATGTCAGACGCCATTAACTGATCAGCCTCGTAGTTCCTGATTTCGATGAGTTCGTCATGGTAGTCAATCGGGTCGTGCGGTATCAGGTCTTGTATGCAACTGTCTATATGTATTGTGCTGATCTCTCCCCAATAAACTAGACAGTGAAGTAAGACTACAGAACACTGTTTAACTTTTCTGTGATGACAAGAAGAAAGCACAAATCACAATTCAAGACCAAAGTGGTATTAGAAGCGCTCAAAGAGCGCTCAAGCGTGGCCGAACTGGCCCAGAAGTATGACGCCCCGTCCCAGATCAACGCCTGGAAACGTGAGTTTCTGGCCAATGCGAGCCAGGTATTTGAGAAAGGTAAGCCCGCTAAGCCAGATGCTGCCCAAGACCAGACGACGTTGTTAAAGACCATCGGAGCGCTTAAAGTAGAGAATGATTTTTTAAAGGACACCTTGCACAATATCCGTTGAAGAAGCGTAAAGCCATGATAAGCAAGGGTCATGAAGAGCTGAGTATCAGCAACCAATGCAGGATATTATCACTTAACCGTTCTACTTACTACTACGAGCCGAGCGGGGAGAGTGCTTTAAACCTTGAGCTGATGCGGCTCATGGATGAGCATTACTTAGATCACCCCTACAAAGGTGCTGAGCGTATGCATACCTGGTTAACCAAGGACAAGGGCTTTGCTGTAAGCCTTAACCGCATAGAGCGTCTGTACTACAAGGTGATGGGTCTACGTGCTGTGATTCCTGGTCCCCATACAAGCAAAAGGCACAAAGGGCATACTGTGTACCCCTACCTGCTGAGAGACCTGCCAATAGAGCGGCCCAACCAGGTGTGGGGCACCGATATCACCTATGTGCCCATGCCGAAGGGGTTCATGTACCTTGTGGCCATTGTAGACCATTACAGCCGGTATGTCGTAGGCTGGTCGTTGTCGAATACGATGAGTGCAGAATGGTGCCAGGAATGCCTTCAGGAGGCTATAGAGACCCATGGGAAGCCTGAGATCGTGAACACTGACCAGGGCAGTCAGTTTACCAGTGAGGTGTTTAGCAAATACGTGCTCTCAGAGGGTATAAAACTGAGCATGGACGGTAAGGGGCGGGCACTGGATAATGTGTACATTGAGCGTTTCTGGCGTGATATCAAGTACGAGAAGCTGTACATCAACCCTGCTAAGGACGGCCATGAGCTTTACAGGCAGGTGCTTGAATACATGGGAGAATACAACTATCGCCGGCGGCACGGTGGTGTAGCCAACAGGCCCCCCGGAGAGCTGTACCGGTTGGTTGAACTGATGGCTGCCTGAGACCGGGTAGCCCACATTCCCACATCATAAAAGCTTTGAAGGGCTTTTGATGTGGAAATATGGATAACCCTGCGGTAGCAGATAATACTTAATATGACCTAAAAGCTGTCCAGCTAATTGGGAAGAGTTCAGGGTTCAGGGTCAGGGTACCCCTTGGCCTTGACCACATTAATCAGCAAATTGTGCTTTTGGGCATCCAACCGAATAATCCCGTCCTTAAAATACTTCTTTTCA
>JBCDLA010000116.1:0-2681 GCA_038745945.1 Cyanobacteria bacterium P01_H01_bin.74
AGAAAGCAGAACAACTCAAACATTTTATAAAGGCAGCTTAAGCCTTAAGCATTTGTCTACTTTTTTGTTGCAAGTCAAAACTGTATATTTGGGTAAAGACCTGAAAGACAAGCAAGAGTTAGAAACCGCAATACAGAACATCAGAGACAAAAACATAAAAGAGACTGCTATGAATGCTTTAGATACCATGCTCGAAGAAAGTAAAGTTGAAGGCATAGCTGAAGGTAAAGCCGAAGGCAGAGCTGAAGGTAAAGTCGAAGGTAGGGCTGAAGGTAAAGTCGAAGGCAGAGCTGAAGGTAAAGCCGAAAAGGCAGAAAAGGTTGTCATTGCCATGCTTCGTCTGGGTAAACTCAGCATTCACGATATTGCTCAAGTGGTCGATGTTTCTGAAGCATATGTGACAGGTATTAAGCGCAAGCATAATCTTTAGCGCTGTTCTGCACCACAAAGACATACTACGCTTTAGGGATGTATAAGGCATTTTGAATGTAGCCCTTCAGGTTAGCATAAACAGACCACTACAGGCACCACTGGGTTAGCCTGGTACGACGGGTCAGACTGTTGATCTATCGGTAGGGCTGGTCAGGCTGTTGGGCGGTCGACTCCGTGTTATCGTAGACAGATCCTTTACGCCAGTAGGCGCACACACCAGTCAGTGGACTGGCACAGCCATGTAGTAGACCGGCGCAGCCAAGTAGTGGGCTGGCACAGCCATGTAGTAGACCGGCGCAGCCAAGTAGTGGGCTGGCACAACAATACATTCAGGGTGAGGTGGTGGGACCAAAGCTATGGCCCAGGTATTGGTTATTATTTGTGTTTTGTTTTATGCTGTTTGACATTTTTTACATATGTTGGCTAAAACTTTACATTTAGCCCCTTGACCAAACAAAAAGACAACCACGATAGCCCAAAAGAACGCTCAACTTATGATGAGTTGATGCGTGATAACATCATTAAGGTACTTGTGCCTGCCGCTGAAGCGCTACTGGAGCTGACAATGGAAAACCCACAACCCTACCTGACCGATATTGTCAGCTATACCAAACGAGAGCCCGATTATGTGAGCCGTTTCATTGATAAAGATGGTGATTATGCCCTGCTGCACCTTGAGTTGCAGACTGACGATGATAAAGCCATGGTGCACCGCATGCGGCAGTACCAGTATATGTACGAGAGCAGGTTTGAACTGCCTATGCGGCAGTACTGTATTTACCTGGGCCAGAAGCCTTCAAAAATGGCTACCCAGTTGAAGCAGCGCATCCCTAAAGCCACCAACAATTATACCTACAACCTGGTTGAACTTCGCAACTACAGTTACCGTTTCTTCCTTAAAAGTGGCATCCCTGAAATGGTGCTGCTGGCCATTTTGGGTGACCCTGGCCATGATGCCCCAGAAAGAATTATTGCTGCCATTTTAGGGAAGCTACAACGGTTGGCTGAAAGTACTGACTTACTGGAAAAGTATGTAAACCAATTGAACACTTTATCGAAACTGCGTAACTTACAAAAAGAAACACTCAAACAGATTAAAGCCATGCCCATACATTTTGATATCAATGATGATGTGTTGTACCAAGAAGGGAAAGCAGAAGGAAAAGATGAACGTGAGGAAGGTATAATTCTGTCTATGCTGAAGAAGCGCAAGTTTTCGACCCAAGAGATTGCCCACCTCATTGATATTGCCGTTGACAAGGTGCAGGCAGTGAGAGATAAGCATAATCTGTAAGGCTTTTTTGGGTGTAGTGAAACACCAAGGGTGCAGTCTCCCAGTAGCCAGGCACGGGGTGACGAGGTGAAGTTGAGGACTACGTAAGACAAAAGGCCTGCTGAAGCTACTGTCTTTTCAATTTCTGATGTTATCAGCAACACACACACTTCAAAGCACAAAGGTCACTTTGTTGCTGACACCTATACAGGTAATGTTTTTATACCTGTTTTTGGGTAATGAATCAATCACCACAATACGTCCCAGGCAATAGACCGCACGACCCCATAGGTCAGGCCATTTTCACCGACCCTGAGCGGGCCGCTGCCTTTCTGAGAAAACGCATGCCCAAAGAACAGGCCGACCTGTTTGACTGGCGCACCCTGCAACCCACCACCAACAGCTTTGTTGACGATGACCTCAACAAGTCAACCGCCGACCTCGTCTTCACCGTAGAGCCCTTTGACCGCTCACGGAACTTAGAGCTGGTGGTGCTGCAAGAGAACAAGAGCAGCCTCTCGGCCGCCTGGCCCTTGCAACTGCAACTGCTCAAGTACTTCAACGCCATTGTAGAGCCCTACCGAAAGGCACTGATGAAGGCCATTGACGAAGGTAAAAAAGAGCTGCCCAAACAGATACTGCCGGTCATTGTCGTATTTTACCACGGCAAAAACCCCTTTAACTTAAAAGCTTTAGATGAATGGTTCGGGCTCGACGGCCCCTTTGCCTGGTTCGGCGAACAACTGCCCACAGTAAAGTTTTTGCTGTGCGACCTCAACAGTACCACCGATGAGCAGTTAGAGGAAGACTACATAGACCGCCCCGATTTGCTTACCGGCCTGCTGCTTATGAAGCACATCTGGAACCCCAACCTGAAAAACATCATTAACTCGGTATTTAAACATGCCGGTAAATTGCTGTCGTCTACTAAAGGAAAGCACTTTTTCAGACTATTAACTGTATATTTGGGTAGAGG
>JBCDLA010000117.1:0-2460 GCA_038745945.1 Cyanobacteria bacterium P01_H01_bin.74
AATGTCTTGAATTTTAGCATCCAGAGCAACTGCATTAGCATTGGCAGAATCCAGATTGTTTTTCTTCAGTGTTAAAGCACTATTATTTAAATCATTGAGGTTTTTTTGGAACACATATTCAGAGTCAATTAACTGTTTTTCATCAGGTGTATATTTTTTGTCAAGCTTGTAACCATCATGAATGTCTTTGTTAAACTTTGCTTTTTCATACTTAAGCTGTGCTTTCCGGTAGTTCGCTTGATGTAAAGCATATTCATCTTTAGCCAGTTTATTTTTCAGATTTATGTATTCTGGTGAACCTTCTTCATACTTGTTAAGGCTTGTTTCGGTCTTTTTCATTTGTGCGTCAGCTTTTTTCCAAGCAAGATCTGCTTCTTTAATCTGGGTATTCAGGTCCTGCAATCGAGATTTTTGGACAGCTTTCATTTCAGCGCCAGAAGTTTTGTACATCTCTTGATGTTTTACTAAATCCGCTTTTAACGCTTCATCGTTTTTGTACGCAGCACTAAGTTTATAATTATTCGGGTCGTTGGCATCGAGTCCTGTTCTTTTTAACTCAATGGCACCATTTTCTTTATTAAAAAGTGCCCAATTTTTTGCTTCATCTTTTTTACTGGCCAGTGTTCGTATGTTGTCCATAGAATCCGCTGTATTTCTTGCATTGTCAGAAGAGGCAAAACTATTGCTAAACCACCCACTTTTGCTTCTGCCTGAAGCAGCAACTGCGTTGTCAGCTTTTGAAATCTGTGATGGCGGAAATAATTTGGAAATCCCTTTAAAGACAATACTGCTGTCTGCAATGCTTGTCCCCCAAAAGTCACCCTTTGCGCCCGAAACTGAATTTGCCAACTTATCAGTTAACCCTAGTCCACCTTTTTCTTGAGCTTTTTCAAGCTGTGTCAGCGTCGCTTTATGTTTTTTAGCTGCATTTTGTGCGTTTTGTAGTTGGGTTTTTGATAAATTGTTAAGTCCCAACGTTTTTGGATCTAACTGAATCAATTCGTCCAATTGTTTCTGGAGATCTATTGAAGCTTCAAGCGCTTTCAACTTAGCATCTGCAATTTTTGCTTGTCTTATAGCATCATCTGCAGCTTTGGCATCAGCATCGGCTTGCTTTGCAGCAGCAGCATCATCTGCAGCCTTGGCATCAGCATCGGCTTGCTTTGCAGCAGCAGCATCATCTGCAGCCTTGGCATCAGCATCGGCTTGCTTTGCAGCAGCAGCATCTGCAGCTTTGGCATCAGCATCGGCTTGCTTTGCGGCTTGAAGGTCTCTGTCAGCTTTCATTTTTTTGGTTTGTGCTGCATTAATGTCTGCTTTCCGAACATCTAGACCGTTGCCAGTCTTACCAGGTACCTTACTAAATACTGGTGCATCTAAAGCTTGACTCAAATTTCCCCCGCTGATCTTGACACGGGTCGGAAGCCCGCCATATATGCCCATTGCCCCAAAGCTTTCAAACCCTCCAAATTTCTTAACTTTAGCGAGCATACCAACTTTTTTTGCACTGTCAACGGGTAAATCACCAATACCACTGGCCGCTTGTCTGGCATCACCAGCAGATTTAAAGCTTTTAGAACCAACTGCTTCCATAGCCAGTTCTCCAGTCCCCATACCCATTTTATAGGTATTACCCGTAGCAAGGCCTAGAACAATACTGTAACCTGATTGAGCAACCCCAGCGACCATCAGAGCTGATCCAACTGGAGGGAACATAATAGCGGCTGCCATAACCCCAAATGCGATTAAAGATTGGGTGGGATCTTTAAACGTCACAATGTCTCTAATCATTTTGCCGGTGTTAACAAAAGAGTCTTTAAACCCTCTTGCAAAGCCTTTTAGTCCTCTTTTTTTGCGCTTTCTCTTTTTTCTTGCTTTTCTTTGTGCGCGTTTTGCGTCACTCATAGCCTTTTGCTGTTTTTCTGCAGGAGAAATGTTTACCCCGTATCCAGAACTTGATGCGCCCGCCCCACCAATTAACTGACTAACGGGAACATAGGATATACTTTTACTAGACGCATTTTGAGCTAAGCCTGCACTCATTATGGCGTTCATGCTGTTACCTGCTAATAACCCTTGGTTACCTAACAAGCCTCCTTGGTTAAAACTTGTTATATTTCCGCCCATTTCGCTGTAGAACATCTGACGTTCTTCTGCAGTTAATCTGTTAAGGGCAGCATGAAGCTCTTGCTCTTCTTGCCAGGCCTGCATTTCAAGCCTTTTTTCTTCAGCAAGTGCAGCTTGGCTTTCCCCACTTGAATAAGAATTCTGCGAAATATATAAACTCATAACCTGTATTTTCTCCCGCTATACTATTTGTAAGCCAGATGGCAAACAAGTAAACACAACTTGTCGTACTTTATGAAAATTCCCAAATATAATAAAATTTTTAAGTCATACAACTTTCATTAATGAGTGAACCAGGCACTCTGGAATTTTCCGTTCAGAATGCATTGCCCC
>JBCDLA010000118.1:0-2220 GCA_038745945.1 Cyanobacteria bacterium P01_H01_bin.74
CTTGGATTGAAAGAAGTAATGAAATTGCAATGTGTTAAGCCCATTAGAGCCTAAAAACAAACTAATAATACATTAAGCAATTTCTCAGATGGTGACGAGTGAGGTAAAAACAAAGCGGGGCTTCTCCCGCTTTTTCTTTTTTTAAAGACGACATACCATTGCACCTGCTTTTATGGATAGACAACCTTCCAATTCAAGAAAAGTAAGCTCTTGTAGAACTTTTGTGTTGGCCCACCCGAGTTGTTCTGTTAAATCTTCTATGGAGACTGGAGAATCACTGATTTTTTGGAACAGCAGTTTCTGCTCGTCAGACAACTGCTCAGGCACTGGTACCTGTGCAGTTTGAGAATGCAGATATAAATCTTCAACAGTACTTTCCGAAACAGATTTCAAAGAAAGCATATGCGTTGCGCTCGCTTCACTAATAGACCCAGCAGCACTGCATTTATCCGATTGGCTGAGGGCCCTTTTAGAAAGTGCTGTAGTTTTTTGGTGCCACCCTAAATCATCAGCAATATCTTTGCCAGATGTCACTGGAATGGCACCTTGTTTAATCAATTTAATTGGCCCTTGGCTATTTTTTGAAAAAACAGGACCTGGCACGGCAAAAACAGCGCGACCTTCTTCAAGTGCCAGTTTTGCTGTAATTAAAGAGCCGCTCTGCAATGTCCCTTCTACCACAAGCACACCTTCTGATAAGCCTGCAACAATTCGGTTTCGTTCCGGAAAGCGAAACCGATCTGGCTCTGTCCCAAGAGGATACTCGCTAACCAAAGCCCCGGCTGTTTCGACAATCATCTCAGCCAATTTCCGATTGCTTGTGGGGTAGATGGTATCCAAACCACAACCAAATACTGCCACTGTTTGCATATTATTTTCAATGGCAGTTTGATGCGCTTGTGTGTCGATGCCAGCCGCCAATCCACTAATAATAGAAGGTTGATAATTTTTCAAGCCTTCTATAATAGAGCGGGTTGCATCAAGACCATACTGGCTGCAAGCCCTATTTCCTACAACAGCAAGGGCATTTTTACTCTCAGGGTTGTGGGAAGTTGTCTCATTATTTTTAATTCCCCGCCCGTTTTCAGAAACTCTATCGTCAGTAAACGCCAAGCTTTGTGTCACGGCTTGTCTATTGGTTAAGGCGTTAGTATTGCCTTTAACAAACAGAAGAACAGGTGCATTGTATAAATGTCTGAGCATTGCTGGGTATAAAGGACTGGAACAAGGGATAACCTGAATTTTTTGCTCATTGTAAGGGTGAAGCCAATCCTGGCAGGGATCCTTGATTTTTTTAGTAGTAGGGCCAAGAACAGCGTTTACTCCCTTTTCAGCTTCTCTTGCCAACTTAAAGTTACTTAGCTGCTGTTCTGTCAGCAAAGGGGAAATACTCTTTAACGGTGCGTACCAAAGTGCTTGAGGGGTTTTAAATGCCTTTAACAAACGATGAATACAACGAAGACTCAACTTGTGAACGTATCGCAATGTGTACAAAATGCTTGCCGCTGTATGGTCCCTGTTTATGACTGCCGTGCTTGCATCCGGCATCATTGGGGTTATTCTCTGAATCACCAATTCGCCTGTTTCAGGATTGGTCAAGGAAAAATTGGATAGATCCATAGCACTAGCATCTAAAAATGCTGTCGCATCAGTATTCTGGGGAAATCTTTGCATCAATTAAAGCCTTTTGCTTTTTTTAGTTCTTTCAATTCTTGTTGGCGTTTTCATTTCAACACAGTGCTTTGTCAGTTTGCATTTTTCCAATTTAATTTTAATGCTTACAAGAGATTATTAATTCATCCATAATTATGCGACTCATAATTTAAAATACATTTAATTTTACAACTTCAATTCTTACGCATATTAATTTTACGCACGTTTAATTTTGCATCACCGTCTTTAAACATCATGCACAGGTTAGCATATTGAGTCAGAAATCTGATGGGGTAGGCCTCATTTTTTTTACAAAACTTATCGAAAGTTTTTTCTAGACAATTTTCAAGCAATCTGTTACGCTCATTTGGCATTATTTTTGAAAGAACATTACCAGTAAATCCCGAATATACGACTCATGAAAGGCAAAAGTGATGAAATGAATTGCAAAAAAATGGAAATAATGCTTACTAACAGAACGTGGTGGCGGCTAAGCAAAAAATTAAAAAGCACAGCGCTTGATTAAAATTTTAGAAGATCTCAATCAAAAAGCAATTAAGGCAATCC
>JBCDLA010000119.1:0-2213 GCA_038745945.1 Cyanobacteria bacterium P01_H01_bin.74
AAATAGTTTATTTTGACTAACAAAAAGCGGTTTAAAAATTATTTGGGTTGACGTATCGTTGTTTTTAATCGAAAATAATTTTCATAGAAATAATATTCGATTGCCGATGGAAAAGCAAGTAAAAAACTGGAAAATAATCGTTTCTATAATCAAATTATTCAAGAAACTCCAAAAATCAAGGATGACACCATTGAACAGAAAATAACAAAAGCGTTTTGGATGGAAAAAACGGCAAAACTCAGTAGTTTAAATGAAAGCAACAGGTTGAATTGGCAAGTATAATGGTATTGAATAATATTTTAGGAATTATAGTTTATTAGTAGAAGAATTAAAATAGAAACGTAAAATATTTATGATAAGCAATTCACAAGAAATCTCGGAAACTGAGGATCAAGATCAGCAGTATGACCCAACGCCAATATTGAGACCAGAAGCAGACCTGTCAACATGGACATGGCTCCTGTTAATTGGAATACCCTTTATGTTGCTTTTATTTATTTACACCAAATTATAGAGGTACAACATGGATCTGTCTTTAACAGCAAGTCAAAAAGAAATTTGGCAGTGGACAAAAGACTTTGCCAATACAGAAATCGAACCAGTGGTTGAAAGAAACGATAATAATGCAACATTCGATTATGACTTACTGAAAAAAATTGCAGATCAAGGGTTTTTTTCTGCCATTCTTCCTGAGAAGTATGGGGGGCAAAATATTGATCATGTCGCTTATGCATTGATGACCGAAGAAATTGCACGGGTCTGCTCTTCAACCCGAACACTTTTTTCTGTTCAAATCTCATTGGTTGAAAAACCCATTTTAAACTTTGGGACAGAAGATCAAAAAAATAAATACTTACCAGCAATGGCCCGAGGCGAGATCATTGGGTGTTTTGGCTTAACAGAGCCTGGAGCTGGCAGCGATGCAGCAAACCAGCAAACAACAGCCACTCAAGATGGAGATTATTATGTCTTAAACGGCCAGAAAACCTGGATTTCAAATGGCTGTATTTCTCAGGTTGCATTGATTATTGCGCAAGCCGATCCATCGTTGAAAACCAAAGGCATTTGTGCGTTTTTGGTTGACACAAACACGCAAGGATTTTCAACACGTGAAATGAAAAACAAATTGGGCTTAAAAGCATCGGTGACATCCGAATTGTTTTTAGACAATGTACGGGTCCATCAATCTCAGATGCTGGGAGGCTTTGGGGAAGGGTTTAAAGTTGCAATGTACTGTTTGGATCAAGGGCGTTTTAGTGTTGCAGCAGGGGCCGTGGGCGTTTGCCAGGCCAGCCTGGATATATCAGTAAAGTATGCGATGGAACGTGAAGCCTTTAATCAAAAAATTGGTGCGTTCCAAATGATACAACAGATGATTGCCGATATGTCCGCTGATTGTGAAGCGGGTCGTTTTTTGGTGATGCGTGCCGCATGTCTAAAAGACAAAGGCGTAAGAAATACCCGAGAAACATCCATGGCCAAACTGTTTTGCGCCGAAGCTGCATTGCGGGCAACCAATAGTGCGGTTCAGGTTTTTGGTGGATACGGTTTTTCGGAGGAGTACCCTGCAGCACGTTATTACCGGGATGGCCGAGTACTGAGTCTCTATGAGGGAACCAGTCAGATCCATCGGTTGATTTTGGCACAAGATGAATTGGGAATTCGCTCAGCCAATGGCACTGAAGCTGTTGCATCTCCCATTGAACGTCTTTCGATATAGTAGAAAAGCAAGACAAACCGTATTGCATAAATATTAAACAGGCAATTAATTTGCTGAGTCAACCCACCCGACAGTCACTTGAAACACACCACGTTGAACGACTTCAACCAGGTTTTTCCTGACCAAATAACTAACCCGTGAAGAAATATCCGTTAATGGGACTGCTTCAAAATTCTCACCACTTGCGGGTTGTACAATATTATTCTCAATCAAATATGCTTTTATTTCTTCAGTTCTAGCTTTTCCACCTGCCAAAACAATGGCTTTAAATAACTGATAATTAATGGATTCTTGACGCCGTAATGTTGTTTTTACAGCTTCAAAAGCCCGTTCTGGGATAAATGTTTTCCCCAGGGTAGATTCAAAGTGCAGAACACCTTGAATTGTATTTTTTTGATGTATTTCTCTAGTATTAATGCTTTTATGAAGTTTTTTTGAACTTTCTGACGTAAATTCTGAAGCGTTATTTTTATTAATGCTATTTGTAAGTATT
>JBCDLA010000120.1:0-1912 GCA_038745945.1 Cyanobacteria bacterium P01_H01_bin.74
CCAGAAGAGAAAAAACCAGAAGAGAAAGAAAATGATAGGCTCATTGCAGCCGCATCGATATGGAAAGCAGGTGTTTTTAAGCAGCGCAATCCCTTTGAGTTAGTCGAAATTTTTTTGCCTTTATATGAATCAGAACTGGTACTTGTATTAATTCATCTTCTCAAAGAAGAATTAAATTTAGCCTGGCCAAGAGAATCAGAGTCAGATCGGTATGATAATCAAACCTATATTTGTAAGATTACCTTATTATTAAGTGCTTCACGTACTCGCGAATCAGCAACACTCATTTTCAGAAACGTTTTTTTAGAGTTTATGAAGCAAGAAAAAAATAATGATCATAGTTGGTCATTGTCATTCGAAGTAAAGAAAAAAAAATTTAAGCGATTAATCTCATTCATGGTGTCTTTTTGTTGGGAAGATTCAAAGGAGGTAATTTTAAGTAGAAATGAGCTGGAGGGTGCTATTTTTGACTTTCAACAGTACTCCAAAAAAGGTAGTTATGGCAAAAAAAATTTACAGATAATCAGAGAACACATTAAAAAGGCTTTTGAAGATTTGGAAGCACATAAAGAGAATAATATCGTAAAAAAAGTTCGTCCACCAGAACAATTTCTCTCTGAAGCTCAAAAATTACAAATGGAAAAAGCCCATCAGACTAAAAAAATAAGTGATAAGCTCGATGAAATCACAGCGAGTTTTAAAAAAATTGTAAAAGAAGAGAGGGAAAAAACTGTTGAACAAACTGTTGAACAAACCAACGAAGGATTTAAGCAACAAGCTACCACCCTTGATGAGAGACTCGAAGCAATGCAAACAAAAGTGGTTAGACCGGGATACTGGGCCATTGGTGGTGCTACCGTTGGGTGCGCAAGCTCTATTGCAGGTCTCATCCGTGCTTGCATTTTGGCAGCAAACGAAGATTGGAAAAAAGAACCTGACACGTTCTTTGCCGTGAGCCTTTTTTTGAGTACACTCGCAACGTTTATCACATTGGCATATTTGATGAAGCAACAATTTTTTCCTGAAAGGGCGTTTTTTTCTTGTTGCAAATCGCGCACAAGACAACCTGAAAATGAGGAACAAATGGAGTTATTAAAAAAGTCGTCTGATAAGGAGAATTTGCCATTGGTCGAACAACCTGAACCTTAGTCACCTACTTACCGATAGCATAGCGTTACAAAAATCAGCGCATCGAATCATCGAGTAACGGTTCGACACATTCAGGCTGATTAAAGCGGGGCGTATTGACGGCAGAGGTGACAGGATAAGCCGTGAGATTTTCTGCGGGCATTTGGCAGTGATGTATCAATTCAATCCCTTTTGTGTCTGGAGTAAACGGCGCACAGAGCCAATCGGTAAACTGATTAGGATGGATAATGACAGGCATCCGTGCATGAATATCGCTTAAATTGGTATACGCCGGTTGTGTGAGTATCGCGCAGGTTCCCATACTCGGGTCTTCGTCCGGTCGGGCGGCATAGATGCCTGCGAGTAATAAAAAATCGGGTGTCGATTGACTACGAATAAAATACGGTTGTTTGCCGTCAGTTTGTTGCTGCCACTCATAATAGCCGGTGGCCAAGATTAAGCAGCGAGATTTTTTAATGGCGTGTTTAAATAACCCGTTAGTTTGTACCGTTTCAATTCGCGCATTAATGGGGCGGGGCAATTTTTGGGTCGTGGCATTGGCCCAAGTGGGAATAAATCCCCAGTGCATGAAACAGCTCTGTAAGTTTTTCTCAGCGCGGGCGACAATTGTAAGCACCTGCGAAGATGGGGCAATATTATAACTTGGCTGATACCCGTTTAATTCTGGCAGATGAAACCAGGTTTTGATTATCTGTGCTGAATTAAAAAGTGCAAAACGTCCACACATCCTGTGCTCCTATGAAAATGAATTGACTTGGCAGCA
>JBCDLA010000121.1:0-1859 GCA_038745945.1 Cyanobacteria bacterium P01_H01_bin.74
ATTTTGCGAGTGAGGATTGGCGGAGCCAACCGCAGCCGCAATCCAGGTAAGAAAGCCGGTTTATATTTCTCTTTTTGGGGGGTGTTAAGCGGGGGGATACTCCCCGCTTACGCGGCGAGAGGTTGTTAGGGGAGAGGCTGCGAAAGTCTCTCCCCTAACGAAACAAAGAAAAAAAGTGTATTCGAGAAATTCTTGCCTTGACGCAAAAAAAACCGAAAGGAAGAAAATTTCTTCTGGTGTAAAGGGCTCGTTAGGGGCCGCGAGGGCCCCTGACGGAACAAATTAAAGAAAAAGTGTTTTTAAAAGAATTTCCTCTGACGGAACAAAAAATATGTTTTAAAAAGATCTTGCCTTGACGCAAAAAAGCCGTAAGGAAAGAAATACCTTAAACCCCCAACCATTACCATCAAAACCCATAAGGAGACCACCCAATGCCATTAACTAATTTCATTCCAGAAGTCTGGAGCAAAAAACTGCTTAAAATCTTTGATAAAACCGCTGTCATGGCCAATTTGGTCAACCGCGACTTTGAAGGTGACATCACCAAAGCCGGCGATGTCGTTCATGTCCGCACGTTTGGCGATGTCACCATTAACGATTACACCCGCGATATGACCATTGCCTTCCAGGCACTCACGGACCCGATGGTCGATTTATTGATTGATCAGCAAAAGTACTTTGCCTTTAAAGTTGATGATCTGGACAAAGCCCAAAGCAATACCGATATTCTAGAAGGCTATGCCAGCCGCGGGGCCATTGCCATCCGGGATGTGGTTGACAGCAGGCTGCTGGGGCATTACGTTGATGTGGACGCCGACAACGTGATTGGCACCGATGGGGCACCCATCACGCTAACCAGTGGCAATATTTACGACTATATTACGCAACTGGGTGAAAAGCTGGATACAGCCAATATCCCGCAAGAAGGGCGTAACTTGGTAATTACGCCAAAATTTAAAACGATGTTGCTGCAATCGTCTGAATTCACGCGCGCCAGCAGCCTGGGTGACAATGTTATTCAGAATGGCTACATTGGTAATGTGGCTGGCTTTGCCATTCATGTGAGCACCAATAACCCTGCTGTTGGTGGTGTGGTGAATTTAATGGCCTTCACACGGGATTTTATCAGTTTCGCCAGCCAGGTCAGCAAAGTGGAAACGGTGCGGCCCTATGATATGTTTGCCGAAGCCGTCAAGGGTTTGTACCTGTATGGATCGAAGGCCATGTTGCCCAAAGCTGGGGCGGTGTTAAAAGCCAGTGCCAGTTAAAGGAGGTTTTTGCTGGGGGCATGCATTAAGTCCCCAGCAAGGCTTCTTCTTCCCAAGCATTTTTTCCTTTCGGGTTTTTTTATGTCAAGGCAAGATTTTCTTTTAAAACATATTTTCTTCCTTTTTCGAGTTAGGTGCCCTGGCTGGCCCCTAACGACCCCAGCCGTTTTTTTACACTGGCGTGAAAAATCTGAACTCGCCACGGCTTCAAACAATTTTTAAAGTGGCACAGCCTCCAAGGCTTCGGCTGTGCGTTTATTTTAACTTGCCTACCTCAAACAACAGATTTTTCTGCCAGTGTAAAGCCCCGTAACAAGTTTCGGAAATTCTCTCGGGTGTGCGAGGTCAGCCGATTCTGGGGTGTAAAATTGCGTCAGCAATCACCCCAGAGACTGACTTTACGGGTGAGGATTGCTGAAAGCAACCGCAGCGTGAACGGTCCGTAGCCCTTGCCCGTTAGGGCTTAGGGATATGGATGCCCTTTGGGTAAAGTAGGATGACCGTGAACTTGTAGCCTCTTCGGGGGGTGTTAAGCGGGGGGTGTCCTCCCGCTTACGCGGAGAGGGGTTGTTAGGGGAGAGGCTGCGAAAG
>JBCDLA010000122.1:0-1775 GCA_038745945.1 Cyanobacteria bacterium P01_H01_bin.74
ACGTGCTTCATGAGCTTAGCAATCAGCTTGAGGTCTTCTTCCTCGTCATAATGCTCATTAAGCTCATCGTCTGTCATGCGGTTGTAGTCGAGCAGCTCGTACTCGAAATAGGGTACATAGGTTTTGAGCGCTTGTGGCAGCTCTTTTTTGCCAAACAGCTTCCACCAGGAGCGGGGCTTCCATTTGCGTTTGCCGTGGTACACCACAATGGGTATGACGACGGGCAGCTTAAATTCGGGTGCAGGCTCGCCTTTGTCTTTGGCTTGTTTTCTCTGCTCTTTGTATTGTGCCAGGTACTGCTCGTACCTGGCCAGCAGGTAGCCGAGCAACTGAATCTGTATGGGCAATGCGGTGCCTGGTACATAGCTTTTGTGCTCAACGATAAGCAGCAGGTTAAGGGTAGTGCCGTTTTTGTATTGCACGGTAAAAACGACATCGGCAATGTAGCGCTTCAGGTTGTCTCTGACGTAGCTGTTGTCGGCCAGTTTGAGGGTTTTCCAGTCGATATGCCTGCTGTGTTTTTTGAGTGCCCGCTTCAGGAAGCGGCGTGCATAGAACAGGTTTTGGAGTATGCTGGTGATGAATTCGTCGTGAACGGTAAGCTTTTTGATCATGGTGCCCATGATGCACAAGGTGTGCGAATAAAGCAACAACTGGTGCAGAAGAGTTGAGCCTAACTACCTGATTAGTTTGCTGGATGCTATCTGTTCACCTTCAGCTCTACCTTTATTTCTACCGCTCGGTCCGGTAAGGCAGCCCTGTTGGGTAAGGAAGACCGGGAGGTACTGATAAGCGGTTTGGCAGAGAAGGCCCAGGATCCGGCATGCTGGATAACCCCCAGTTGGCGGCTCTTGCTGCTTCAACTAGAGGGCTTAATGGTGCTGGCTGGGGCAGGAGTTTAATGTGCGTGGCCAGACTAAGGTAGTGCTGTGCAGGCGGCAGCGTGAAAATGTGCTTCTGGTGGGCGATTATAATGAGGCTCGGTTTGGTTTGTTGGTGTCGTTGCTGACCAGTTTTATGCTGAAGGATTCGCCCATGCAAGGGGTGTTTTATTTGATTGACCGCACGGTGCCGGGCGCCCCCTGGGACCGGGCTTTGCTGGAGGCCCACGCCCAGTTGCTTGATTCGGTAGGGTATGAAGCGCATTTTGCTGCCAGGCGCAAGGAGGCAGGGCTGTCTATAGCAGGTGTGTCGGCCCTGCTGCATGATCGGCTGGCGGTCGATGAAGAAGACCGGGACAGTTTTAAGGATGTTTTTCTGGTAATGGCCGACCCCGATAAGTTGGAGGCGCTTTGCCAGGTGCCCAATAAGTACGGTAATTTGGAAGATTCTGAACTGGGTAAGCAATTACAGCAAATTTTTGTAAAGGGGCCTGCTGTGGGTATTTACACTTTTTGGCTTTTGAGAGTGTGATGGCCATGCTGGGCGTAGTGTCTAAGAAGTCTGTAGATTTTTTTCCGCCACCGGGTGGCACTGCAGATGAGTGAAGACGATTCTTTTACTTACCTGAAGCTGCGTGAAGCCTCACGCCTGCAGACAGATGGGCAGCGACCCATTTGTGGGTTTTATCTTGATTTGGGTAATAAAACATGCCACGTTTAAACCGTATTGCCTGGGCGAACCCCTGTAAGGAGAGCTGGGTACAATTGCAGAACAGTAAAAGTAAGGAAGGTATGAGTATGGATGATAGAGGCAGTCAATCGCTACGATGGAAAGGGCCGCTCAAAAAAAGCTTTCGGCCCAAGGTTCAGTTACAGCAGCCCGTAATGCTATAA
>JBCDLA010000123.1:0-1728 GCA_038745945.1 Cyanobacteria bacterium P01_H01_bin.74
TATTGTTGTTTTTGTATAGATGTGTGCATAGCAGAGGGTGTGAACAAGGGGCGGGTATGCAGTGGCGCACAGATCTTTCACTGCGTTCAGGACGACGAGATGAAGCCAACGATTTACAGAAGTCATAACCTCTTCGGATCCCAGTAATGCCACAAGACCTACCCGGGGCACTGAGGTGCAGAAAACAGTAGTGTATCAGGCCAACTCGTGCCGAAGCCGCTCTATATCCTCACAATCCAGATCTGTCAAGCTGGCAATTATCTTATCACAAGCCCCTGTTGTATTGCTCTTCTGGTAACCTTAAACGTATTTTCATCTTTGCCCTCTTCTCTGACGGCCCAGCGTATGTGGTCACGTAATTCCATATGTGCTACCTCTTCTTTGCATGCTGCATGAAGCAAAGGTAGCGAACAGGCTTAGCCTACATCTCATTTTTTAATTGTTGAATTGCCTCGTCAGATAAGCCGGTGTATAGCCTGATCTTATCATCAGGCTCATCATGTAAAAGCATTGCGCGTGCCATTGTCAAAGCTTTTTTTGCTTCACCTTTTACTTCGCCTTTGGCTAAACCTTTTGCTTCGCCTAATGCTATCCCTTCGTCTTTACCTTCTTCTCTGACGGCCCAGAGTATGTGGTCACGTAATTCCATATGCGATACCTCTTCTTTGAATTCTGAATGCATCCTGTTATCAAATATACTATAATTCTCGCTCTCCTTGAATGTGGTGTAGTACTTTATGAAGTCATATAGCATGCGCGTATCTTCGGCAGACAATCCCATAGCAAACAACCGCCTGGCCAGACTCACCTTATTGGCCAGTTTTTGCTGGTCGTCCCTGCTGCCATACAAATGGTACCAGGCCACCTGCAGTACAATACCAAACGGATTATTGCCCTTGAGCAGTTCATCGGGCTGGTAATCTTTCAGCTTAATGGTCGGGTAGCTGTAGCGCACAACCGTATCGAGCAGCTCTTCTTCGAACAGACCGGGCCTGAATTTGTCTGACTTATCTGTTAAGATGGCGATGGCAGCTACCTTCTTTTTATGCTTGTCTCTAATGCGGCAAAATATATCGAACAACAGTCAGTGGACTGTCACGTCCGAATGTCAAACTCAGGGTCAGACTTGCCTTGCACCTCAATATGGAACAGCACCCATATTTCACGGCCCTGGGTGTCTGTCATCCGTACAAGCTTATCGGCCACACGGTCTTTGGTTTCACTTTCGGGCCTGATCGAGGCCATTTCCTTATCTAAAAACTCAGGGTTATCCAGGTCGTAGTGCTTTACCTTATCGCCATAGATGTATTCCATCATGGGTTTAAAGAATCGCTCTATGGCACTTTTCCAGAACTGGTCTTTGCGCAGGCGGTTAAAACGAACTGTAGTCACGGGGCAAAATGAATATGTTTGCTATTACTTATAAAATGGGTTAGCAATTTAAACACATCATTGACGCATGCACAACACACAACTAAAAAATACTATAGGTGTATGATGTTTTGGTTTCAGTTCTTTTATGTACGGAGTTATTTCTGGCAGGGAATGAATTACCGTAGAGGTGAACCTACGCTATGTACGCAAGCTTGATTGTTCCAGGTAAACCAGATTTATACTGAAATGAAGGTAAAAAACCCTTTCTCCCGATAGATTGACAGAGAGGGAGTTTGACTGCATGGCTTACCAAATAGTAGATTTAGGCAGGTGTTTCAACTTTCTTGTCTTTCA
>JBCDLA010000124.1:0-1664 GCA_038745945.1 Cyanobacteria bacterium P01_H01_bin.74
CATTAAAGATAAAATTAAAAAATTCTACTATTTCTACTAAAACGTATAGCAATGTGATGATGAAAATAATTTTTTCTTTAATTTAATCAACGGTGTTTTATCGCTCTTGTTACCAAGTTACACTAAATCCATAAAAGTTATTTATTAAGAAACTGATTTGATGAGTAAAAAATTTGCGCGGTAAAAAAATTATGGTACTCATAAAACATCTATAAATTGTAATGGAAATGAAAACACGAGGGCCTTATGTTTGATAAAATTTTGAAAACTGCCCATGAAACTGGTGCTGAAGTTATGGTTCAATTGAAAGATTTCTGTTACGATCAGTATAAAGGACGTATTTTAGAAGTTAGCCCTGATTACTTTTCGCTTTTTCACAGTGGCCCTGGTGGTGGTGTGCATTGGGCCTTTAAGCGGGAAGATATTGCTTTTATTGGGCTTATTGTTGAGCTCCCTGATCCTAAACAGACAATACTCAGTCCAATTGATGCCATGGTTGAACCGTTAAAATTTGAACAAACCCAAAATAAAATAGATAGATAGAATCAAAACTTATTGTTATTATCAAAACAATGTTAATTGAAGAAAGCAAACTTTACCTACTATGAATGAAATATCAACCAATGAAAAACGCAGTGAAAAACTGTTTGTCAGAAACTTAAGCTGGTCAGTAACCGAATACGATTTACAAGAGCTGTTTGCTTCTGTGGGCGAAGTCGTTTCTGTGAAGATACCAACCCGCCGGGAAGACGGTAAATCAAGAGGCTTTGCTTTTGTTGAAATGGGCAGCCAAAACCTTGCTCAGCAGGTCATTGAACAGTTTAACGGATATGCACTAGACAACCGAGAACTTGTGGTTGACTTTCAAGACGAAAACCGTGCGGGTGGGGGGCATTCCTCAGAAAAGCCGGCACAAAGCACTAAGTTGTTTATCAGAAGCATTGCGTATTCAGTAACTGAGTATGATTTGCAAACCTTGTTTCAGCAAGCTGGTAGTGTCGTGTCTGTTAAAATTCCGATTGATCGTGATACTGGCGAGCAAAAAAGCTTTGCTTTTGTCGAAATGGGCAGTATTGAAGAAGCCCAGCAAGCTGTTGATACCCTGAATAATACCCCATTAAAAGGGAAAGAAATTAGTGTTAATTTCCAAGATTTAAACCGTGGACGGCAAAAAGCCAGACAAGGTGGCGGATACAGAGGTTCTGGCGGTGGTTACCACCAAGGACACGGCTGGTAAAACCAGCATAAAATAAAGAATACTGGGCATACTGTTAAAAAAATGATATATAACAGTCCATTGTTCAAATAATGAAAAACCGAAAGACCCCAGCAAATGAGGACTTACACTGATTTTGTAATTACGCATTTAAAAAAATTGGGTTTTCGGATAACAAAACAACGGCGACTTGTTGCTGAAGTGCTTGATCGGGTTAATAATCCACTCTCGGCTTATGATATAAAGGATTTACTGCAAGAACACGGCGAGACAATTGATACAGTCAGCATCTACCGGATTCTTGATTGTTTTGAAGAAAACCAACTGATTCACCGTGTACTTGCTACCGGGAAAGTTGTAAAATGTAATCTGGAAGGAGAAACCCATTGCCAGGTTCATCACAAAGATCGGTGTCATTACTTGCTGATTTGCAATCATTGCGGTCAAA
>JBCDLA010000125.1:0-1604 GCA_038745945.1 Cyanobacteria bacterium P01_H01_bin.74
CTACGGGGGCTTTACACTGGCGGAAAAATCTGCTGTTTGAGGCAGGCAAGTTAAAACAAACGCACAGCCGAAGCCTTGGAGGCTGTGCCACTTTAAAAATTGTTTGAAGCCGTGGCGAGTTCAGATTTTTCACGCCAGTGTAAAAAAAACGGCTGGGGTCGTTTGGGGCCAGCCCGGGCCCCCGACAAAGAAAAATATGTTTTAAGAGAAAATCTGTGCCCTGACTCGAAAAAGGAAGAAATTATGTTTTAAGAAAATCTTGCTTTCACACAAAAAAGTCGTAAAGAAAAAACATTTTAAAAATACAGCCTGATACCGAAAACACAAAACCATGACAAAAAAAGGAGAGCAACCCCATGTCTATTTATAAAAAAAATACCTACAAAAACCCTACTCATCAAAAACCAACCAATGAGAACTCAAGCCACAAAAATTCCCCTTTTACCCTCAAGCAATTGCTGGACCACAATGAACAAATGCAAGTGCAACCGACTGGAACGACACAACCCGCCATGCCAGAGCAAGCCGTTCTGCCGATGCCTAATGAACCACAAGGACCGCAACCCTTTCTTGGTCAGACTGGCGGACTTGCGCCACAGCAAGACGATCTCGAAAAACTCTTTGCCGATCCGGTAGGATTTGTCCAGGCCATTGCCACTGCAACCGTGGACAGCAGCGCCGAAAAATACCTGGCCGATCTCAAAGAAGAAGCTGAACTCAAAGCTGCCATTCATGGCTTTCAAAAACAATACCCGGAGTTCGAGCGTTTTCGGCCGTTTATTCTGCAAGAAGTGGCCCATATCATTGAGTACGATGCTGACGGGCATATTGACCCCTGGGAAACATTGCTGGAAAAAGCAGGCAAACGCTTTCAGGCAAAGTTAAAGCAAGAATTGTCGCAAAGCAAACCGTCTGGTTCGGCCATGCAGACAGGCCTGATGGCGCAGGCAACGCCTCCCCCACAAATTGAATCTGCAGGGGCCAAACAGCCCCAAAAAGCGGCACCAGCTTTTTCGCGAAAAGCCATTGCCAATATGAGTCTGGCTGAATTTTTGGCCAATGAGGCTGATATTGATGCGGCACTTCAGGGCAAGCGTATTTACTAATTGCCTGCGTAATTGCTTTCGACTGTTTTGCGGGAAGGTGAGACTTCTTACTACATTTTTTCTTTAATTTGTTCCGTCAGGGGCCCTGGCTGGCCCCTAACGACCCCAGCCGTTTTTTTTACACTGGCGTGAAAAATCTGAACTCGCCACGGCTTCAAACAATTTTTAAAGTGGCACAGCCTCCAAGGCTTCGGCTGTGTGTTTATTTTAACTTGCCTACCTCAAACAGCAGATTTTCCCCCCAGTGTAAAGTCCCCGTAGCAAGCTTGGAAAATAGCAGAACCAGCAACTTCGTTTCCCCTGGGAGATTTGAACCGTTAAATCATTAGGCTTTCTGATTTCGGGGTGTACACTGGCGGAGCCAAAACCCCGAAAACCGATTTTGCGAGTGAGGATTGGCGGAGCCAACCGCAGCCGCAATCCAGGTAAGAAAGCCGGTTTATATTTCTCTTTTTGGGGGGTGTTAAGCGGGGGGATACTCCCCGCTTACGCGGCGAG
>JBCDLA010000126.1:0-1526 GCA_038745945.1 Cyanobacteria bacterium P01_H01_bin.74
GGTCTAGAGCTTGCAATCCTGACTCTCCTCTAAAAAAGCGAAAAAATCGTCGGTTATCGTAAAAACGCGGTCATAGTCATCGGGTTCCACAAGATAACCCAAATATTCGCCTAATGCATCAATTATTTCTACTGCCTGCTCTGGCGCTGTCACTTCCCTGGCAAGCGCATACAGCCTCGGAAGCTTGGCAATAAACTGCTTGTCGTGGCTGTGCTTCAGGCACAAAGCAAGCATCAGCAACTGTGATGCCTCTCGGTAAAACGACTGTAGCTCGGCGTCGGTTTTGCTGTGCAGGTCGTGTAACACATAACTGTGGTCTAGGCCGGGTAAACCATCTGCTTCACCCACACCCCCGGCCGATAGCATCTCTTGCCAGCTTGACACATTCCATGACCTGTTGCCGTGGTACAGCACAACCGGAATGACCCTGTTAAACTTCAGGCGCCTGGTGGGGTGCCCCTGCTCTTTCCTGGCCTTGTTAGCCAACTGGTGCTGTACCTCCTGTTCAGTATACACGGCCGTCTGGTACCTGATCAACTGCAGGTCAATCGATTCATCACTGTCGGGCAGGTAGCTCTTGTGCTCTAACAGCAACATCAGGCATACCTCAGTGTTATCGTAGTACCTGACCCTGAAAAGCAAATCGAGGTTAAGCCGTTTCAGGCGGTCGGTGACGAAAGTATCTTTCACCGGCTCAAGGGTTTGCCAGTTAATTTTCTTAGCCAGCTTTTTGGGCAGTACCAGCTTAAAAAACAGTATGGCCAGCAGCCTGTTTTCAAAAGCCTTCTTCACTAAAGCATCATGCGGGGTTTGCTCACGCACGGTACTGTCGCCATTACTTTGTTTCTCTTGCTCTTCCATAGGCAGCGAGTATACAAAAAAGTAATACCACAACCCACAAAAACCAACTGAAAATAAACACTACAAGTGCAAAACGTACAATAAAAAGCACCTGGGGCGGGCAGGTGCTTTGGTGCAGGGTTGTGGTTACAGGACAGGTTTTCAGGCCAGGGAGAGCGACGGAAGGGCGCCGGGCAGGGGCTCGTCGAGGCTGAGCCTGAAAGAGAAGGCCCCTTTGTGCGAGGCAACCGTGCCCGAGATAAGCGGCAGGTTAATTTGCAGCTCCCAGTCTGTCGTAGCATTGATTATGGTTGTTTCGGCTTCTTTTTCGGCAGTTTCTTCTGCCCGCACGGGGTCAGGGGTGGGTGCAGCTTCTGCTTCTATGGCTTCAACAGGCTCAGCCGGTTGTGGGGTGGTTTCAGTGACCAGGCTTTTTACCCGTTCGGCTTCGTAGTGAATGAGGTCTTCAAAATTGCTTTCAACACGGTTTAAGCCAGGCTCTGCGCCTTCGCCGGCATAATCTTCAACCCCGGCAACAGCGGCATTTTCGCGGACAGACCGTATGCCGTTGTCACGGCCGGTGGTGGTGGTGTATAATACTGAAGCGCCAAGCAAACGGCCTTGGGCATGCATTACAAAGTAAAACTTGCCCAAGGCCGTTTGCTTGGCGCTTCAGTATTATACAC
>JBCDLA010000127.1:0-1510 GCA_038745945.1 Cyanobacteria bacterium P01_H01_bin.74
ACCGAATACTCAGGCTTTGTGGCGGTGACTTGGGCTTCACCGCTGCGCTTACTTACGACTTTGAAGTTTACTCTGCCGCTCAGCAAAAATGGCTCGAAGTAAGCTCAGTAAGCAACTTTGAAGCCTATCAGGCAAACAGGCTCAAGCTCCGGTTCAAAAACGCAGATAATAAAACGCAGTTACTCCATACCTTAAACGGAAGTGCTCTGGCCTTGCCGCGCATCGTGGCCTCAATTCTTGAAAACAACCAGACAACACAAAAAATCAATATACCCAAGGTATTACACCCGTATACCAGATTTGAGAGCATAACAAATGATTAGCTACCGAAAAGGCAAAAAAGAGGATCTGACTCAGGTTTTCAACCTTATCAGAGAACTTGCAGAGTACGAGAAAGGACTTCATGAAGTTGAAAACTCTGTCGAGCAAATGGAGACAGACGGCTTTGGGCCAAACCCGCTATATGAGCTGTTTGTTGCCGAATACCAAAATGAAATCATTGGTATTGGCCTCTATTATTATAGATACAGCACCTGGAAGGGAAAGGTACTGTACATTGAAGATATCGTAGTAACTGCCAAACATCGAGGCAAAGGCATTGGTAAAGTACTTTTTGACCTGCTCATAAAAGAAAGCATCAACACCAACTGCAACCAAATGCTCTGGCAGGTACTTGAATGGAACAAAGATGCTATTAACTTCTACAATAAAATGGGCACACGTTACGACAATGAATGGGTAAACTGTAAACTAAGCCGAGAGCAGCTAAACAGCTTACACATTCAAACTTCCTGAAGTATTGTTCTGAAAGCTACGAATTTATCTTTAAAGGCCTCTTCGTGGCTTTTACGTAATATACCAGCGTACTTATCAAAATAAACATTTAGCAACGAAACCTCAGAAGCAAAATACTGCACAGCAAAAGTTACTCCTTCATCTTCAGGCTCTGAGATTAACTTCAAGAACTTATATCCGGTAAAGCAGCCTGTACTAAGCACTTCAGGAATATGCACCCCTTTCATCCATTCAACCCATTCTTGAATAATACTCTTTTCTACCTTTAAAGTAACATTATAAACCAGCATAACTTAGCAATTAGTGAACCATAAGCTATTTGAAATCCCAATCTACGAACAAAACCAATAAAGGTCGGCTCATTGTATCCTGCGAGCATAAAAAAACACATATCAACTACTACGCGACAGCCCACCGCTGAAGCGGTAAGCACATCAAAACAGCAAATAACAGGGGTAAAAATAATTATAACATTTAATGACCCCAGTAAATCTTTTAACTTAAATTTGTGTTTAAACTTAGAACTACCACCATGAACAAATGAGCATTCTGCTATTTATGAAGTATCTTTCAGGTAGCGCAAATGCATTAAAGTTATTAAATTTGTTAAACTAAGGGATAACAAATTTCTAAAAGCTCGTTTAATACTGAGCATCTGTTGAGTCAATCGTTAAAGGAATTAGTCAAACCAGTAATCCGATTTATTTTGTCAACC
>JBCDLA010000128.1:0-1497 GCA_038745945.1 Cyanobacteria bacterium P01_H01_bin.74
ATAATTTTTTTAAATTGCTTTAAAAACCGGTTTAAGCCAAATGAACCAGTATAAATCCCAAACCCTTTCTGTCGTTGTTGTAACCTTAAATAATCAGGATTCACTGGCCAATTGCCTGGCGTCTGCAAAATGGGCCGATGAAATTATTGTGCTGGATGCGGGCAGTTCTGACAACACCTTAAAAATTGCACGACACCATAAAGCCACCGTGGTTTACACCCCATTTAAATCGAGCCAGCAACAACAGCAGGAAGCGGTTGCGCTGGCTTCCTGTCACTGGATTTTGCTGCTTGAGCCCACAGACGTGGTGGATGAAATGCTGCGTCACGAAATTGACGGCATTCTCTTGAATACCCCCGATCATATCGACGGCTTTACCGTACAGCGTGAATTAAGGTTTATGGGCAAAGCCATGCCCATACTGCTGGGCAACGCGTCCAAACACGCATTACGCCTTGTTAAAAACAGCCCCGTCAAAAATGCAGCAGGCCTTTCAAGCCCCATTGAAGCTGCTGAAAAATGCACGACTGGAAACACGATTGGAAAATTGGATCGAAAAATAATCAGTAGCCCTTACAACACACTTGATCAGTTGTTTGAGGCGGCCCTGTCTTTCTCTACAAGGCAGGCATTCGACTATCTTCGAAAAAAAGGGCTGCCCAAAAAGCCGCCGGGCTGGTTCACCTTAATGAAAAAAACCAAAGCCGTCAGCTGGCGAAATTTTATTTGCAAGGGCATGGCCTTTAAAGGAACCCCGTTTCTAGCCGTTGCAATGGCTGATATACTGATCGAGTATCTGACATGGGTTAAAGTCAGGGCGTTGTTTCCACAAAAGCAAAACTAGACAAAAAACAACAGAGGCCAGTTCAATTGCCAACATATACTTACCAGTGCAGTCAATGCAATCAGTTGATGAGCCATCAGGCCAGTATTTCAGCGCATTTTGTGTCGCCTGTGTGTACACTTTGTGGTGGCATCACCCACAAAGCTTTTGTTAAAATGCCGACAGTCCTGATGAAACCTGAGGTTGTGCAGGCAGCACACGCCCCCACAAAAAACGACCATAACGCAAATTACCATAAAGAAAAACACCGGGACTGCTGTGCATTGCATCATGTTGACTCGTTACATCATACCGAGTAGCGATCCAGGCTGAGCAGCCATCCTACGATGATTTTACAGAGAACCCGCTTAACTCGGTTAATCCGTTAAAAAAAGGCCATGGGTAGTACATTCGGATGGTAAGACTGATTTATAAACGCTGCTGAATGGACGATCTAATAAAATGACTGGTAAGTAAAAGAATAATAAAACTGAAAAGATGGTATGATAATGACCAGAAGCTTCTCAAGTTAGAAAAAAAGCGTTATACTGTATAATGTAAAGTGATAAGAATACAGTAATTTAATATAAAGCTACAATGCTGATCTCTTAAAAATCAAACAAGAATCAAAAAAATAATAAGTAGCGACTTATTTTAAATAATTATTTAAAACA
>JBCDLA010000129.1:0-1487 GCA_038745945.1 Cyanobacteria bacterium P01_H01_bin.74
CTCAGCGACTGGGCATTCAAGTTCATCTTCTGGAATACCGATAACAAAGACCTGCTCATTCACCTCATCAATACACTGCTCAAAGGTAAAACCGTGATCAAAGACCTCAGGCAGATGAATGTTGAGAAGCCCAGTAAAATTGAAGACGGCAGAGGCTCTACTTTAGACTTATACTGCACCACCGATACCGACGAACACATCGTCATAGAAATTCAGCGCTCTACAGACTCTGGCTTTGTGCCTCGATCAGTATTCTACGCTACCCACGTACTGCAAGAGCAGGCCCAAAAAGGGAAAGACTGGCAGTTTAAGTTCAGGCCAACATACATCATTGGCATTCTTGATTTTATGCTGCTCAAGAGCCCTTCAGAGCAAATTATACGGAATGTGCGGCTTATTGACGAAGACACACATGCCGTTATTTACCCCAACCTCACTTTTGTTTATGTAGAATTGCCTAAATTTGATAAAGGAGAGATAGCTTTAGAAACTGACCTTGACCATTGGCTGTTTAGCTTTAAACATTTGCATAAATTTAAAGAAAGGCCCGCTGCCCTTGAGCACGGCATATTTTCAAGTTTGATGAACGCCGCAGAAATAGGAAAGATGACAACACAAGAACGCATAGAGTACATGGGCAGGGTAGGTGCCGAGTGGAAAGCCTACACCACCAGAGAAACCCACATCAATATGGGTATTGAGAAAGGTATTGAGAAAGGTGTCGGGATAGGCGAAGATAATGCCTATAAAAACAGTAAACAGATAGTGAGTCAACTTAAAAATGGGCAAACACCTGAGGCAATTGCCGAACAATTAAGTGTATCCCTTGATAAAGTACTTGACCTGAAAGAGGCTATGGGGCTATAGCCAAATCATATTGGTTTAACATTTTGCATTGGCAAAAACAAAGCAGCACCAGATAAGAGGCCAGCATAGCAGAGTAAACGTAGCATCTGCTAACATTTTAGAATTATTATTTCGTGTGTGATCAACCTCTTGAACTACTTGTCTTTTCGATACCATTAAAACCTACCCCAATACCAGCCTGGCCAGTAATAGAACAACCTGTAGCGCTACTGACTACTGACTAAACCTGCCTCATATAATTACTAAACCAGAATCGTTATAGTATTTTACTATATCAATGCGTCAAATCACTTTTTTTGGCTACTTTGCCCCTCAAATTGATATAGATATAACTGATACATGCACAACCCCTCTGACAAAGACCGGTTCGTTGACCTACTCAGCGACTGGGCATTCAAGTTCATATTCTGGAATACCGATAACAAAGACCTGCTCATTCACCTCATCAATACGCTACTCAAAGGCAAAACCGTAATCAAAGACCTCAGGCAAATGAATGTTGAGAAGCCCAGCAAAATTGAAGACGGCAGGGGCTCTACTTTAGACTTATACTGCACCACCGATACCGACGAACACATCGTCATAGAAATTCAGCGCTCTACAGACTCTGGCTTTGTGCC
>JBCDLA010000130.1:0-1366 GCA_038745945.1 Cyanobacteria bacterium P01_H01_bin.74
AACTGCAGGTCAAGCGGCCAGCCGTCAGTATTGAGCCCGCTTTTGTGCTCAAAGATAATGGCCAGCTCAAGGTTGGCCGACTAGTCGTAGAACTCTACCGAATACACTATATCGGCCAGTGCCTTGCTCAGGTCATCGCCCACAAACGTACTGCTGATTATGCGCAGCGTAGCCCAGTTGATGAGGGCATTCTGCTCAGCGGTATACTGCTTCTGTAAAAAGATGGCGGCTCGCCTTAAATTGGTAAACAGGTAAAAAGTAAACTGTTCGTGGGGCCGGTTGCTGTTGTCTATGCCCTGGTCTTTGGGGTTACTCATACGGTCGTTACTTGTAAAGATGCAACCTACATGTTATTGATAACATGACAAAGACAAAACCAGATTTAGTCGGGTTAAAGAAGGCAATACAGCCTTTGTACGAAAAAAAAGTACCAACCCTGCTGCCAGGATAAACAGTCAGAAGTTGTTCACGCTGTTAACCCATTGGTGGCAGGTACATTGAGTAAGTGATGGCTGGCAGACACGGCCAGCCCGGCGGAATGGCGTAGCATGGAAAGGTTGGCAGAAAGGTAGAAGTTATAATTGGTAGCGTACTTTGATCTGGTTGATGAACTCATATGATACACCGGCAATGTCTACGATTTCATCTAAACCATACTTACCCCTCTTCAACATAGCTACCACTACTTCTTCACTTTTTTTGGTTTCGCCTTTTACTTCTCCTCTTGCTTCACCTCTTGCCTCTCCCTCTATTCTGCTTTCTAACATCATTTCTTCGTATGCATTCATGGCTGTGTGTTTGATGTGGTCGTCTTTTATCTCTTCAAGTAAGGTACCCAGCTCTTTTTTGTCTTTGGCACGCTTACCCAAATATACACCTAAATGATGAAAAAAGTGCTTCCCCTCCTCATCTCTCAGAAAACGGCCAGCATGTTTAAACACCCTGTTAATCATCTTTTTCAGGCTCTTGCCCCAGATGTTCTTCAGCAACAACAGGCCCGACAACAGGTCGGGGCTGTCAGCATAATCTTGCTCTAACTGGTCGTTTGACAGTGCCTGCAAATCATACAGCGTATACTCAACTTTTGGCAGCCGGCTACCGAAGCTGGCCAGTGGCCCTTCCAGACCATAATATGCTGCTAAGGTCTGTGGCTTAAAACCGTGCTCGCCGTGGTAAAATACAATGATGTGGGGCAATATCTTTGCAGTGGCTTCCTTCTGGCCGGCTGCTTTAGCCCGCATCAGCCGCTTGCGGTTCTCTTCTGCAATACCACTAAAGTACTTCAGCAACTGCAGGTCGAGCGGCCACCCGTCAGTATTGAGCCCGCTTTTGTGCTCAAAGATAATGGCCAGCTCAAGGTTGGCCG
>JBCDLA010000131.1:0-1257 GCA_038745945.1 Cyanobacteria bacterium P01_H01_bin.74
CCGCATGATGCTGCAGGATAACAAGTCAATAGAAGAAGTTATGCGTTACACAGGGCTACCTGATATTTTTCCCGTTCAATACCTTCTTCTCTTCCCTCTTCACGGCCTTCTTCTCTTCCCTCTTCACGGCCTTCTTCTCTTCCCTCTTCCCGACCTACTTCTTTAAGGTACCAGTTGGCTACTTCATCTATCGTCATGGTGTTCATATCTGCTTCAAACTCTGCTTTTGCTTGTTGTTGTAATTTATCCATAAACCGGCTGTCATCAAAATGGGTATAAAACATAATGAACGTAGCCAGCTTGCGCGTTTGCTCTTTGGGCAGCCCGGCGGCAAACAGTATGCGCAAAGTTGTCATTTTATTGGCTAGCCTGGCTTCATCACTGTTGCCTCCATAAATATGGTAATAAGCTGCCAGCAGCATAAAACCAAAAGGGTTTTTTCCCTTAATGAGTTCACCGGGCTGCTTATCACGAAGCTTAAAAGTATTATAACTAAACTCCATACTGGTGCCGGCACGGCCCAGTTTAAACTTACCAGGCTTAAAGCCTTCGTCCTTATCGGTGAGCACAGCCAGTGAAATCACATCTTCTTTATAACGGTCATATATTCTGATAAACATCTCGAACATCCGCTCATCAAAATCAGGATCGGGTGTGCCCTGGAATTCAGCATGCAGCAACACCCACTGGTCGTAGCCGTCAACCGTTTTTAGCCTGCCAAGCTTATCGGCAATGCGGCCCATGGCCTCACTGTCAGGATATAACTTAGACAGCTCAGCATCTAAAGCAGTGATGGGCACTGAAAAGTCAAATTCATGGGCATAGTCGGCAAGGAAATACTCAACGGCATGCTGGAAAAAGACATCGATGCCGCTCTTCCATAACTGGTCTTTAACATTGTGTGGCTTCTTTTTGTTGGCTTGGTCTACTTTACGCGCTGACATACAGTAAGGTTTAACTTCATTAAATTGTAAACCATAAAAGTATACTAACTGGCCAAGCCAGGCAATGTTGACACTTCTCTTTTTGGTTTAATGCTGGCCAGGAGCCTTTCGGACTTTGAGCTACCCGTTGTTATGGGGCTTTTCTACTCTTCGGCATTTTTGAAGCGTTTTTGAGTAATCGGCTGGTTTTTAGCTTACCTCAAGCGCTGTGATCTCAGGAAGTAGCCCCACTTAGTCAGCAATAGTACTTTTTCATTATTCAGAAAGAGGTAAACCGTAAGCCCGACAGGATTATGGCATAGCTCATTTAAAA
>JBCDLA010000132.1:0-1191 GCA_038745945.1 Cyanobacteria bacterium P01_H01_bin.74
GACAGGTCGCCATTATTGCAACTGCTCAAGTATGAAGTATCGGTACTTGAGGCAATTGAAGACAACCGCCGTGAAGAAAACACCAGAAGGCGCAAAGCCAATGAGCCTACTATTGACGAACCTATTGGTAGCGTTACTTCGGTACTGTTTTACCACGGTGAGCGCCCCTGGGATGCCCAGAACTGGCAAGAATGGACAGGCCTTGACCAGATACCCAAAGAAAACCAGTTAACCGGCATCAAGGATTACGATTACCGGGTGTGCGACATTAGCCAGATGACCAACGAAGAACTGATCACTTTCTTTGGCCAGTCTGCCGACCTGATGTTGATGGCACTGTTTACCCGCCACAGCCACCTGAAGAAATTTGATGCAGCCAAAATTGACAGTCTGCTGCAATTGGCGTATAATGCAAAATCGCCAGGCGAGGGTTTTACCATACTTGATGAGCTTAGCGCTTATATTTCGGAAATGGTGGAACCACAAGACGAGGAGGCCGTTTTACAAGTAGTAAACAAATACGACGAAAACCTAAAACACAACCTGATGAGCATCGCAGAAGCAAGAGAACTAAAAGGCAAAGCAGAAGGCATAAAAGAAGGCATAGAAAAAGGCATAGAGAAAGGCATAGAGAAAGGCATTTTAGCTATGCTTAAAAGTGGTAAGCTGGAACCTGAAGAAATCACCTCGCTGCTTGATGTGCCATTACAAACTGTCATAGAGGTTAAAAATATGTATAGCTTATAAATTGATATTGAATAGCCTTAGATGGTGTCTCATTAATCGTAACCATCACGGCAGCGCCAGGGCTATAAAAGGCAATGTGTGCTCAAGTCGCTGGCTCCACCCCGTCTCCTGAACTGCCCACTTCACCTCGTTATATTGTGACTGCCGAGATATCTTTTGTGCAACTATCTGATTTACCGGTTTCTAAGTAAGCCTCTCATAGGTTAGGGACAGCTATTGTGAAATAATCTGATCACAAATTAAACAGAATTAACTGAACATTTTTGTGCTTAATGAATGACGTCATTGTATTTATGTTTAGCTTTAGTGCACAATGACAGATTTGACTACACCCCCTCCCGAAAACGAAGGCAAGAGCAAACCGAGACCGAGCGATGCTTTTGTCAGAAAAGTGCTGAAGAATATTGGCCTTGTGCGTATACTCTTTGAGCTGGTGCTTGGCCC
>JBCDLA010000133.1:0-1167 GCA_038745945.1 Cyanobacteria bacterium P01_H01_bin.74
ATGTCTTCTATACGCTCAAGACTGTTTTCATAATACCGCTGGGCCTGCCTCAAATACTCATTGTTTTCATCATAGAAGTCTATAAACTCAAGGTATAACTGTACTGCTTTCTGGTACCGCTCTTTCTTTTTTGAGGGTACACTGGCCTCAGCAAGTAAATACTGAGCTTCAACCTCTAAAAAACTCACTTCCTGTATCAGGTCTGAGTCAGGGAAGTCTTTCTTGAAATTATCAAAAGCGATCAACGACGCTTTATACCTGCCCAACTTATGATACTGCTTAGCATTTTCATAACCCTTTTCTTCGAGCTTTTCCTGCAATGCATCAATAATAGCATTACCCTCTTCTCTAAACTTGCTTACTTGAAACTTATTAAGAAACGCCTGCATGGCCTGAATAGCCTCTTGCGTACTGCTTTGGTCAAGATTATGCTCTGGCGACTCCAGAAACAAAGAGTATGCATACATATATTGAGCTTCTTCAGCATATTGGCTGCGCGAATACGTTTTGAAAAATGTCTCGAAGTAATGGGCACTAAGTATATACTGCTTCTGATAATAATATGCATAAGCAAAATAAAACTGTGCCTTTTCGGCTTCAGGCCTGCCCCTTATTACGGGCAATATTTCTTCTAAGAGTATACTTGACCTGTAATAGTCTTTATCTTCGTAATACTTGATGGCTGCATCGTACTTCTCTTTCCAGTCTGTGCTTTTTTGTACCTTTCTAAAATCGCTACAAGAGGCCGCTAAAGTTAACAGTGCAAGCAGCCAAATACCTGTAAAAAATCTCCGTTTTAACATAAGTGTGCAAATATAGAATTATGACCAGTATTATACAAAAAGGTTTATTGCAGTAAGACATAGACAAACTGCCTCAAAGCCGGGTCATAAAACAGACTAACGCTTTACTACCAGCTTACGTGTAACCAGATTCTCATTATTAATGTATAAAGTATAGAAATAGATGCCTGGGCTAAGGTGATCGGTACGAATTTTTAGCTTTCTGTGGCCTGGATCCAGGGTGTAAGCGTTAAATTCAGTGCCCAAGATGTTATGAAGTGAAATTTTAGCAGCTAAACCCGCATCAAAAAATTCATATTCAAATACTGCTTCGCTATTGGCAGGGTTGGGGTAAACGTCACGAACGTGTAAAGTACTGTTTGAA
>JBCDLA010000134.1:0-1010 GCA_038745945.1 Cyanobacteria bacterium P01_H01_bin.74
AATTTTAAACTCATAAGGCGGAAAAATAAACTTATCTGTCCACCCCTCGTTTTCTTTGAGCCTGCCTGCTGCTGATACTGATGACTCTAATGAACGCATTGATGTGGTGCCAACTGCACAAACCCTTCTTTTATGGTCAAGAGCAGTGTTTACGAGATCGGCAGTTTCAACCGGAACACTGAAATTTTCAGAGTCCATTTTATGCTTGGTAAGGTCTTCTACATCTACCGGTCTAAAAGTACCCAGGCCAATGTGAAGGGTAATTGGTGTAATGTGAATGCCTTTAATCTCGAACCGTTTCATCAGTTGCCTGGTAAAGTGTAGCCCTGCTACAGGTGCAGCCACTGCACCTACATGCTGGGCATATACAGTCTGAAAACGTTCTCTGTCTTCTGGCTCAGCCTGTCTGTTAATGTATTTTGGCAAAGGTGTTTCGCCCAAAGTATCTATAGCCTTGTAAAAGTCTTCATCGCTACCTTCATAAAGAAAGCGTATGGTTCTTCCTCTTGACGTGGTGTTGTCAATAACTTCTGCTACTAAGTCGCCATCACCAAAATACAACTTATTACCAACCCTGATTTTCCGTGCCGGGTCAACCAGTACATCCCAAAGGTGCATATCTTTATTGAGTTCGCGCAGCAGAAAAACCTCTATTTTGGCACCTGTCTTCTCTTTATTACCGTATAATCGTGCAGGAAAAACCTTTGTGTTGTTAATTACAAAAACATCCTGATCATCGAAGTATTCAAGAATGTCTTTAAAAGATTTATGCTCAATTTTACCGTCTTCTTTATGTACCACCATAAGCCTTGATTCATCCCGGTCTTTACTTGGATACAAGGAAATGAGTTCAGGCGGAAGGTCAAATTTGAATTCGGAAAGCTTCATATTGTTTGTATAAAATATTAATTTATTGTTAAGTGCGTAAAGCATACAAAATTAATCATTTGTTTTAATTTGCATACCTTTATCTTGTTGCAGTTCATAAGCTTGAGCAATGAAAAGCATTA